>JAAUPC010000386.1 GCA_012036325.1 Paracoccaceae bacterium | reverse complement strand
GCGAGCCGCGCCTCGGCCTCAGGCCGCAGCCAGATCTGCACGTCGCGCCCCTTCGGCAGGGTCTCAACCTCAACCGACAGAATCTCGGCTGGCGTCGCGATGCCTTCGGTCAGGGCAAAACCGGTGCCGAAATCCACCAGATCCTCGGGCGTGGCCATCATCACGGCCTGCGTCGTGCCGTTGAACGACAGCGCTACGGCAACCTCTTCCGGCAGCATCCGCTTTCCGGGCTGGGCCCCCGGGATCACCGAGGGACCAAAGGCCAGCCGGGGGGTCGCCCGAGCGCCGTTCATTCCGCCGCCAGAATCCGGCGCGACTTTTCGGTCCGCTCAGCATAGTCGCGCTGCCATTCCGATGGTCCGTTGCTGGGCGACACCTGCACAGCCGTCACCTTGTATTCCGGGCAATTGGTCGCCCAATCGCTGAAATCGGTGGTGATGACATTTGCCTGCGTTTCGGGGTGGTGGAAAGTCGTATAGACCACCCCGGGCGAGACGCGGTCCGTGATCTTGGCCCGCAACGACGTATCGCCCGACCGCGAGGCAAGGCGCACCCAGTCCCCCTCCTTCACCCCCCGCACCTCGGCGTCATGGGGGTGAATCTCCAGCACATCCTCATCATGCCAGATCACATTCGCCGTCCGCCGCGTCTGCGCGCCAACGTTGTATTGCGACAGGATCCGGCCCGTGGTGAGGAGAAGCGGAAAGCGCGGGCCGGTGCGTTCGTCCGTGGCGATATACTCCGTCCGGATGAACTTGCCCTTGCCGCGCACGAAACCATCGATGTGCATCAGGGGCGTGCCCTCGGGTGCTGCCTCATTGCAGGGCCATTGGACCGACCCCATCTCTTCCAGCTTTTCATAGCTGACCCCGGCAAAGCTGGGCGTCAGCAGCGCGATCTCGTCCATGATCTGGCTGGGGTGGGTGTAGGTCCAACTCGCCCCCATGGCATTCGCGAACATCTGGGTCACCTCCCAGTCAGCATAGCCCTGACGCGGGGCCATCACCTTGCGCACGCGGTTGATCCGGCGTTCGGCATTGGTGAAGGTGCCGTCCTTTTCCAGGAACGACGACCCGGGGAAGAACACATGCGCGTAATTCGCTGTCTCGTTCAGGAAAAGGTCGTGGACGATCACACATTCCATCGCCGCCAGCCCGGCGGAGACATGCTTGGTATCCGGATCAGACTGCAGGATATCCTCGCCCTGGCAATACAGGCCCTTGAACGTCCCCTCAACCGCGGCATCCAGCATGTTGGGGATGCGCAGGCCCGGTTCATTGTCGATCTTGACGCCCCACATGTCCTCAAACACCGACCGTACGGCATCATTCTTCACATGGCGATAGCCCGGCAGTTCATGCGGGAAGGACCCCATGTCGCAAGAGCCTTGAACGTTGTTCTGCCCCCGCAACGGGTTCACCCCCACACCCGGACGGCCAACATTCCCGGTCAGCATGGCAAGGTTCGCAATCCCGATCACGGTGGTGGATCCTTGGGAATGTTCCGTCACCCCCAGCCCATAATAGATCGCCCCGTTGCCGCCCTTGGCAAAGAGGCGGGCTGCAGCGCGCAGGTCCGCCGGTTTGACGCCGGTCAAAAGCTCCGTCGCCTCGGGTGAGTGGTTCGGCTGGCTGACGAATTCGGCGTAATCCTGGAACTCGTCCCAATCACAACGCTCGCGGATAAAGGCCTCATCCATCAGCCCTTCGGTCACGATCACATGCGCAAGTGCGGTGACCACCGCCACGTTGGTGCCCGGCCGCACCGGCAGGTGATGCGCTGCCTTCACATGCGGGCCATCGACCAGATCAATCCGGCGCGGGTCGATGATGATCAGCTTCGCCCCCTTGCGCAGCCGCTTCTTCAACCGGCTGGCAAAGACCGGATGCCCATCGGTCGGGTTTGCCCCGATGATGATGACCACGTCGGTATGCTCAACCGAATCAAAGTCTTGCGTCCCCGCGCTGGTGCCAAACGTCTGCCCCAAGCCATAGCCCGTGGGCGAATGGCAGACCCGCGCGCAGGTATCCGTATTGTTGTTCATAAACACGGCGCGGGTCAGTTTCTGAACCAGATACGCCTCTTCATTCGTGCAGCGAGAGGAGGTGATGACCCCCACCGACTGCCGCCCGTATTTCTCTTGAATCCCCTTCATCCGGGTGGAGGCAAACTCCATCGCCTCAGCCCAGGAAACTTCTTTCCACGCATCTTCAATGCTGTTGCGGATCATCGGGCTCAGGATGCGGTCCTTGTGGCTGGCATAGCCATAGGCGAACCGACCCTTCACGCAGGAATGGCCACGGTTGGCCTTGCCATGCTTGTAGGGCACCATCCGCACCAGCTCGTCGCCCCGCAGTTCCGCCTTGAAGCTGCAGCCAACGCCGCAATAGGCGCAGGTGGTGATGACCGACCGTTCCGGCGTGCCGATGTCGATGATCGATTTTTCCGTCAGCGTCGCCGTCGGGCAGGCCTGCACGCAGGCACCGCAGGAAACGCAATCCGATGCCAGCGCATTGTCGGTCTTGGCCCCGAAGGACACACGGCTGTCAAAGCCCCGGCCTTCGATGGTCAGCGCGAAGGTGCCCTGCACTTCTTCACAAGCGCGCACACAGCGGCTGCAAACAATACATTTGGCCGGATCATAGGCGAAATAGGGGTTGGAATCATCCTTCGGAAGCCATTGCGGGTTGGCCTCACCGCTGGTGTTCTTGGCTTTGAAGTGGGTCTCTACCGCCTCATACCGCACATCGCGCAGGCCTACGGCCCCGGCCATGTCCTGCAATTCACAATCGCCATTGGCGGCACAGGTCAGGCAATCCAGCGGATGGTCCGAGATATAAAGCTCCATCACCCCGCGGCGCAGTTGCTTCAGCTTGGCGTTCTGGGTGTGGACCTTCAGGCCCGGAGCGACCGGCGTGGTGCAGGATGCTGGGGTGCCATTGCGCCCCTCAATCTCCACCAGACACAGCCGGCAAGACCCAAACGCCTCAAGACTATCCGTCGCGCACAGCTTGGGAACCGTGATCCCCGCCTCCGCCGCCGCGCGCATGATGCTGGTGCCTTCCGGCACGGTCACGTCAAAGCCGTCGATGGTCAATGTGACCATCTGTTTTGATTTCGCCGCCGGGGTGCCGAAATCGCGGTCTGGAATGATGAAGTCTTTCATTCGGCGGCTTCCTTCATGGGCGAGAAGTCATCAGGGAAATGGGTAAGGGCCGACATCACCGGATAGGGGGTGAAGCCACCAAGGGCGCACAGCGAGCCAGCTTTCATCGTGTTGCACAGGTCGGTGAGGAGCGGGATCGCCTCGGCATCCCCCTTGGCGATGCGGTCGATCGTCTCCACCCCGCGCACCGCGCCGATCCGGCAGGGGGTGCATTTCCCACAGCTTTCGATGGCGCAAAACTCCATCGCGAAACGGGCCTGCGCCAGCATGTCGGCGCTGTCGTCAAAGATCGTCAGGCCCGCATGGCCGATCAGCCCGCCTTGACCCGCGAAATCCTC
>JAAUPC010000011.1 GCA_012036325.1 Paracoccaceae bacterium | reverse complement strand
GGATCACTTCCAGCCGGAGCTCGCCCGCCACCGGTTCCTCGACGACAAGCACGTCATGTACGCGGCCGATCCGGCTCAGCAGATGTTGCGGCCGCTGGTAGACGAAATCCCAGCGGAGGTGAGAAAAGACGATCAGGGTATCCATGGGGGAAGTCTCGAGCGGGGGGGGAAGGTGTGAATCGCCTGGGTGCAGGCGACCGGCGGCATGCGCAAAGGGGCGCGATGCGATGCAAGGCGGGACGAGGGCGGACAGCATCCGGCGTGCGCGCCCGAGCGACGCCGCGTACGGGCGGTTGAGGTTGCGAGCGAAGCTGCGCGGATCCACATCCCACAGCCCGCTGGGATGCCAATCGTCGGGACGCTCCCAATCCGGGCGGTTGATCGCGGGGTAGAGGCACACCCCCCTGAATCGGGATGCCATCGCGCATCGCGATCGCCGTTTCGCTCGCGACCTCCGCCAGCCACTCACCGCGCGCATCGCCGACATCGCAACGGCGAACCACGCAATCAGCCAAGGTCTGGTCGACATGGTCGGCATGACCCGCGCCCATATGGCGGACCCCCATATCGTGCAGAAAATCATGGCAGGGCAGGAAGATACGATCCGTCCTTGCGTCGGCGCCACCTATTGCCTGGACCGGATCTATCAAGGCGGCATGGCGCTTTGCATCCACAACCCCTCTACCGGCCGCGAAAGCGAGCAGCCCCATGCCATCGCCCCGGCCCCGGTTGCGAAGAAGGTGGTGATCGTGGGTGCTGGCCCTGCGGGTCTGGAGGCCGCGCGCGTGGCAGGCGAACGCGGGCATGAGGTGATGGTGTTTGAGGCGGCAGCCCAGCCCGGCGGGCAGGTTCTGCTGACGGCCCGGACGCCCCGGCGGCGCGAGATGATCGGGATCATCGACTGGCGCATGGCCGAATGCACGCGGCTTGGGGTGAAATTTCACTTCAACACCTTTGCAGAAGCATTTGATATAGTCTCAGAAAAGGCGGATGCCATCATCATTGCCACCGGCGGCCTGCCCACCCGGGATGTGCTCAGCGAAGGCAATGACCTTGTGGTCACCGCCTGGGATATCCTGTCCGGCGACGCAAAGCCGGGATCACAGGTCCTGCTTTATGACGACGCGGGCGACCATGTCGCGATGCAGGCGGCACAGATGCTGGCCGACAGTGGGGCCAAGGTTGAGGTGATGACCCCCGACCGGACATTTGCGCCGGATGTCATGGGGATGAACCTGGTGCCCTATATCAGGGCCATGCAGGCGCGGGACGTGACCTTCACCGTGATGTGGCGGCTTCTGGCGGCAGAGCGCTCAGGAAATCGGCTGCGCGCGGTGATCGGCACGGACTACGGCAGCCAGACCCGGACGGCGGAATATGACCAGATCGTCGTGAACCACGGCACCCAGCCTTTGGCCGATATCTATTTTGATCTCAAGCCGTTGTCGGCCAATCTTGGCGCTGTGGATCACGAAGCGCTGGTGGCCGGGCACCCCCAGCCCGCCGGTGAGGGCTTTGCGCTTTACCGAATTGGCGATGCGGTGGCGGCGCGCAACACCCATGCCGCGATCTATGATGCGTTGCGCCTCTTGCGGCAGGTCTGAACCGTTGTTTTTGCCGTTGAATCTCACGCGCTTCGGAATATCTGACGAGGAGCGTTCAAAGGGAAGAGCATGCCAGACGGAACACCGCTGACCGACGAAACCCGTAGCCTGCGCGACGCTTTTGGCCGCTTCGCGACCGGGGTCTGTCTGGTGACGACGATGGGGCCGGAGGGGCCGGTCGGGTTCACTGCCAACAGCTTTTCCTCGGTGTCGCTCGACCCGCCCTTGGTCTTGTGGTCCCCTGCCCGCGCGTCGCGGCGGTTCGGGGTCTTTGCCGAGGCGCTGCACTACGCGATCCATGTGCTGGGGCTGGATCAGGCTGACTGGATCCCCCGCTTTGCCCGCACCGGCGAAGGCTTCGCGGGCCTTGACGCGCCCCTGAATGATGAGGGCGTGCCGATCCTGCCCGCAGCCCTTGCCCGGTTCGACTGTGCCGCCCATGCCGCGCATGACGGTGGAGATCATGCGATCCTGGTTGGCCGGGTGCTGCGGGCCAGCTTCCGGGACGCGCGCCGCTGGTCTTCAGCCAGGGCCGGTACGGGCGGTTTGAGGGCTAGTTTTTCTTCCGGCAGTAGAGTTCCAGCCGGTGGTGGACGATGTCGTACCCCATCTCAGCCGCGATTTCGCGTTGCAGTTGTTCAATCTTTTCCGACCGGAATTCAGTGATCTTGCCTGTGTCGAGGTCGACGATATGGTCATGATGCGGGGCATCCGCCACCTCATACCGCGCGCCGCCGTTTTCCAGGGCGAGGCGCAGGACGACCCCCTCCCGCTCCAGCACCGAGAGGGTGCGGTAGACGGTGGCGAGGGACAGGCTGTCATCGAGGGTGCGGGCCCTGCGGTGAAGCTCGGCCGCGTCGGGGTGGTCTTCGGATTCGGTCAGGACCCTCAGAAGGGTTTCCCGCTGGCGGGTTACGCGGACTCCGGTATCGCGGAGGGCCTGTTTCGGGGTCGGTCTCATGGGGTGGGATCGTAGCGGGACCGGGGGGCGGGGTCAAACATCTCGGATGTGTCCACGGTGGACAAACTTGATACGTCGTTTGATTTCAAGGGGTTGGGATTTCTTGTTAGGGTGGTGTTAAGATTTGACCCAAGACTTCCAGACAGCAAAATGCGTTCGGATCGCATCCTGCCTGCGGCCATCCCAGGCGGATCAGCGAAAGCGGCCCCTTGCTGCGCGACGCGTTCCTGAGCAGCGGCCCGGGCCTTAGTCCCCCATTCGACCGCCGCGAACCGCCATTGCGGGAGGCAAAGAACGCTGCGCTGTAGCGCACCCTACGATGGGAGCGGGTCCGGCGTTGCTGTTGTGGGCGGTGCGCTTGCTGGGACGGGCGGACCGGGGGTTTCTCACCCCCGGACCCCCGTGGGATATTTGGGAAGGGAAAGCGCTTTCAGTGCGCAGAAGATTCGCGGGCGATACGCCGACCAAGATCGGTAACGGTGTAGCCGCGCGGAACGTCCTGAAGCCAGCCTTCGAAGAATGGATTGCCGGGCACGTTCTTGTGCGACTTCAGATTTCTGATCGTCTGGTCGATCCGCTGATCCGGACGATTCCGGAGGGGTGCAAGATCGTCGGGCGTCAGTCTGATGGTTTCGCGAACCCTTTGGCGAACCTCTTGCGTCCTCAGAGTTCCCGTTTCCGTTTGGCAGAGCACACGTAGAACGGGCAGAACGACATCAACTTCTCTTGTCATAGCAGCAAATCCTTTATGTGGGTTTTGAGTGGTGCGGGTGCCGAGCAGACAGCGCCCCCACCCTTCGCAGTCGGTCAGGAATTGTTGGTATCCCGACCATCAGGCTCCTTGGCGACGCCCTTGAACGGTCCGGGAGAGGATTTCTTCTCCATGAACTGACCCGTGCGCTCGTCGCGCTTCTGCCAGTCTCCGTTGTCGTGCTGGAACTGGGTACGCCCAGTAACAGCGCCGCGCCTGAAGTCATTTCCGGTATTTTTGGCCAAGATGGGCCTCCTCTTATTCACAGGCTCCCACCGATTTCTGTGGGGAAAACCTGTATAAGCGAGCACGCCATTGCCCACTGTCTCGGAGTACGCTTCAACGAGCGCATCGACCCGCTTGGGCCGAGACAGCTTGCCCCGCAACGTGCACAATACAATGCGGGAAAGCCGGGGCGCGGAAGGACCAATTCCGCGCCCCAACCCAATTTCAGATTAACTACAACCCGTGGTTGCGCCACATGAATTACACTTCAAACAGGACCCGTTCCTGACCATCGTGTAGTTGCCGCACTCGCCGCAGCTGTCGCCGGTGTAGCCTTGCAGTTTGGCCTTTGACCGCGCGTCGGTCGCAGTAGTGATCGCGAAACTGGATACGCTTTCGGAGAAGCCTGCGATCCGGCCTTCTGGGACCAGCATGTTCAGGGTCGACACCGGGTCAGTCCCGTTCGCCAGGGCTGTCGCCCCCATGCCGCCTTGCAGGACCACAAGTTCCTGCGGCAGGCGTTTGCGGAGATAGCCGGTGGAGGAGATCTGCTTCAGCACCTCAAGCCCGCGGGTGGCAGCGGCGTCGCTGACTTCGGAGATGTTGCGCTTGCCCTCTTCCTCACCCCGGCCAAGATCGTCGAACGAGGCACCTTTCGGGGCGACATGCGCAAGGTCAGTCCGGTCAAGGTAGCTGACCGCCAGTTCGCGGAAGATGTAGTCCAGGATCGAGGTCGCGTTCTTGATGCTGTCGTTGCCCTGCACCATGCCAGCCGGTTCAAAGCGGGTGAAGGTGAAGGCCTCCACAAACTCTTCCAGCGGGACGCCGTATTGCAGGCCGACCGAGACCGCGATGGCGAAGTTGTTCATCATCGCGCGGAAGCCAGCGCCTTCCTTGTGCATGTCGATGAAGATTTCGCCGAGGGAGCCGTCCTGGTATTCGCCGGTGCGCAGGTAAACCTTATGGCCGCCGACGATGGCTTTCTGGGTATAGCCCTTGCGGCGTTCCGGCAATTTCTCGCGGTTGGAGCGGACGATTTCCTTGATGATGACCTTTTCGACGATCTTTTCGGCGATGACCTGGGCTTTTTCCATGGTGGAGCCGTTGGTCAGGATCTCTTCGGCGTCCTCATCATCCTCGATCAGCGCGCTGGCGAGGGGCTGGCTGAGTTTGGAGCCGTCGCGGTAGAGCGCGTTGGCCTTGATGCCGAGGGAGTGGGAAAGCTCGTAGGCCGCCAGCGTCTCAAGGATGGTGGCGTTGTTCGGCATGTTGATCGTCTTCGAGATCGCTCCCGAGATGAAGGATTGCGCCGCAGCCATCATGTAGATGTGGCTTTCGACCGAAAGATAGCGCTTGCCGGTCTTGCCGCAGGGGTTGGCGCAGTCGAAGACCGAGTAGTGTTCGGGCTTCAGGTGCGGCGCGTTTTCCAGGGTCATCGTGCCGCAGACATGGTCATTGGCGGCGTCGATCTGGGCTTTGGTAAAGCCAAGGTGGCGCAGAAGGTCGAAGGTGGGATCGTTCAGCTTTTCTTCCGGGATGCCGAGGGTGCCTTTGCAGAAGTCTTCACCCAGGGTCCACTGGTTGAAGACGAACTTGATGTCGAAAGCGCTTGGCAGTGCTGCCTCAAGCTTCTCAATCTCACGCGGGCCGAAACCGTGGCCGATCAGCGACGAGTGGTTGATGCCGGGGGCCTGGCCGAGGGAGGCGTGGCCGACGGCATGGGCCACGATCTCAGCCGCTTGGGAGGTGGAGTAGCCCAGCTTTTCCAGGGCGGCCGGAACCGACTGGTTGATGATCTTGAAGTAACCGCCACCGGCGAGTTTCTTGAACTTCACCAGGGCGAAGTCGGGCTCAATCCCCGTGGTGTCGCAATCCATCACCAGGCCAATGGTGCCGGTCGGGGCGATGACGGTGGTTTGCGCGTTGCGGAAGCCGTGGGCCTCACCGAGTTTCAGCGCCTCATCCCAGGCGGATTTCGCAAGGGACACAAGGCCTTGGTCCGGGCAATTCGCGTGGTCAAGGGCGACTGCGGGAACGTTCAGGCCTTCGTAGACGCCGGTCGCATGGGCGGCGGCGCGGTGGTTGCGGATGACGCGCAGCATGTGGGTCTTGTTGCGCTCATACCCCGCGAAGGGCCCAAGCTCTGACGCGATTTCGGCCGAGGTGGCGTAAGAGACGCCCGTCATGATCGCGGTCAGGGCACCGCACAGGGCGCGGCCTTCCTTGCTGTCATAGCCAAGGCCCATGTTCATCAGAAGGCCGCCGATATTGGCATAGCCGAGGCCAAGGGTGCGGAAGTCGTAGCTGAGTTGCGCGATTTCCTTCGAGGGGAACTGCGCCATCATCACCGAGATTTCCAGCGTCACGGTCCAGAGGCGCGAGGCGTGGACGTAAGCCTCGGCGTCGAACTTGCCGTCGTGGAAGAACGTCAGCAGGTTCATGACGCGAGGTTGCAGGCGGTGTCGTCAAGGAACATGTATTCCGAGCAGGGGTTGGACCCCCGGATCGCGCCGTCTTCGGGGCAGGTGTGCCAGGCGTTGACGGTGTCATGGAACTGAATGCCGGGGTCGGCGCAGGCCCAGGCGGCGTGGCCGATCTGGTCCCAAAGCTCACGCGCGGAGACGGTCTTGGCGACCTTGCCATCGGTGCGGCGGATCAGCTCCCACGGCTTGTCTTCCTTGACGGCGGTCAGGAAGGCGTCAGTCACGCGGACCGAGTTGTTGGAGTTCTGGCCGGAGACGGAGATGTAAGCCTCAGAATCCCAATCGGTGTCGTAGGTCGGGAATTCGATCGAGGTGAAGCCCTGACGCGCGTATTGCAGGATGCGGTTGGTGTAGGTGTCGGGGATCATTGCCTTTTTCGCGGCCTTGATCGCGGCTTTCAGGGCCGGGTTCTTGGCGGCGTCGGTGGCGCCGTCCATGCTTCCGTCGAAGGATTTGATCGCGGCAAAGATGTCGTTGAGGCGGGCCTCATGCATTTTCGATCCGGCGACGAGGGAGGCGACCTTCTGCTCTTCGATCACCTTCCAGTTGATGAAATCTTCGACATCGGGGTGATCCATGTCGATGATGACCATCTTGGCCGCACGGCGGGTGGTGCCGCCCGACTTGATCGCCCCAGCGGCGCGGTCACCGATCTTGAGGAAGCCCATCAGGCCCGAGGACTTGCCGCCACCGGAGAGCTTTTCCCCTTCGCCGCGAAGCGAGGAGAAGTTGGTGCCGGTGCCAGAGCCATATTTGAAAAGCCGCGCTTCACGCACCCAAAGGTCCATGATGCCGCCGTCACCCACCAGGTCATCCTTGACCGACTGGATGAAGCAGGCGTGGGGCTGAGGGTGTTCGTAGGCGCTGGAGGACTTGGTCAGCTTGCCGGTCTGGTGGTCGACGTAGAAGTGACCCTGCGACGGGCCGTCGATGCCATAGGCCCAGTGCAGGCCCGTATTGAACCACTGGGGCGAGTTTGGGGCGGCCATCTGGCGGGCCAGCATGAAGCGCATTTCGTCGTAATAGGCGGAGGCGTCGGCTTCGGTGGTGAAGTAGCCACCCTTCCAGCCCCAATAGGCCCAGGCGCCGGCGAGGCGGTCAAACACCTGCTTGGCGCTGGTTTCGCCGACATTGCGGGCCTCAGCCGGAAGCTTGGCCAGCGCCTCTTCATCGGGGACCGAGCGCCACAGGAATTCGGGCACGCCCTTTTCCTTCACACGCTTCAAGGCCGCCGGAACACCCGCCTTGCGGAAATACTTCTGGGCAAGGACGTCCGAGGCGACCTGGCTCCAGCCTTCGGGGATCTCGACCGCGTCGTTGCGGAAGACGACCGTGCCGTCGGGATTGCGGATTTCGGAAACGGTGGTGGTAAAGGCCAAGGCACCATAGGCGCCGGTGGCTTCGGTGGTGAACTTCCGCTCGATCTTCATGCCCCTGAACTCCCGTTTTTTATGCGGCCACTGGCCAGAATTGAACTGCGATGAAACCGCACGACATGCGTTTGCCCGGTAAACCCGGGGTCTTGCGCTGGTGTCGTCCTGTCCCGCTCGTCGGCACTAGATATGGTGTTGACCCCGGCCGCCTTGTCAAACTGTCGTATTCGCCGGGGCCGTTCAACGGAATTATTTGCGTGGCGTGCGGATTTTCCGGCTTGACGCGAAAAGGCCGCAGTCACGGAACTGTCATGCGGATTCCGGGCGGGATGTGGACAGGTCTGGGGACAGACTTCGCGCAGTTTGTGAAGAGCGCCGGATTTGCAAGGCTTCTGGCCGGTTTGCACGCCGTGGTTGCCATGCCGAACCAGGAAGGTGCTGTGACCTGGGGCGATTCCCTTACCCGGCCTTAGCGGCGCGGGCCGGTCGGCCGGTTGATCAGGACGATCCCCGCCGCGACCAGTGCGGCCGCGCCGAGAATCGGCCAAGTGATGGATTCGCCAAAGATTAAGGCACCGAGGCAGATCGCGAAGATCGGCGTCAGGAAGGAAAACGATGCGACCGTGGACGACGGATAGACCGACATCAGCCAAAGCCAGGCGATGAAGCCGCCCGCCACCACGACCGAGGATTGGAACAAAAGCCCGACCAGGTGGATCGGTTGCAGGTCGCGGATCAGCGGGCCGAAGAAGGGCGCGGCCAGCAGAAGGATCGGGCCCGATACCAGCACCATCCAGAAGAGCTGCATCTCTGGCCCTTCGGCGGCGCATCACCGGGCGGGCGGGCGACAAAGGCCGTCCCCGCCCAGCCAAGGGCGGCGCCAAGGGCCAGAAGGTCACCGGCAAGGCTGGCCTCGCCGGTGTCGGGGCGGCTGAAGATCGCCAGGGCGCAACCCGAAAAGGCCAAGGCGAGGCCAGCGGCTGTCTTTGGGCTGATCGGCTCATCCAGGCCGAAATGCGCCATGATCGCGAACCAGACCGGCATCGAATACATGATGACCGAGGCACGCCCAACGCTTGTCAGGTCCAATGCCAGGAAAAGGCACAGGAATTCCGCCGCGAAGACCGCGCCCATCAGAAGGCCGGGGCCGATGGCCGCGCGGTTCAGGCGCGGCGGGCGGCCCTTGTAGGCCAGCCAGGCCCAGACAAAGAAGATCGCCAGGAACGACCGCAAGCCGGCGAAGAACACCGGCTGCAGCCCGTCATTCACCAGTTTCACGATGACCTGGTTGAACGACAACAAGAGGGTGACACCCAGAAGGACAGAGCCTCCGAATAGGTCAAGCCGGTCCTTGCGGTGCATCTGATCCCCCTCTTGGGCGCAGTTGTGCATGGGCGGCGGTGGAAGGGCAAGGCCGGGCCCGGGTGAAAGCGGCTTCCAAAGTGGCTTCCAAAGCCGCTTCCCCTGTGGCCGCTGGCAGAGTAAACGGGCGGCTGAGAGCATCCATTCGGCCAAAGGGAACCACCCATGAGCACGATCATCGACATTCACGCCCGCGAAATTCTGGACAGCCGGGGCAACCCGACGGTTGAGGTGGACGTCACGCTGGAAGACGGCAGCATGGGCCGGGCGGCGGTACCGTCAGGTGCCTCTACCGGCGCGCATGAGGCCAATGAGCGCCGCGATGGCGACAAGGCCCGTTACAAGGGCAAGGGCGTCCTTGAGGCGGTCGCGGCGGTGAACGGCGAGATCGCCGAAGAGATCGTGGGCTTTGACGCGACCGAACAGGTCGGCATCGACCGCACGATGATTGAAATGGACGGCACGCCGAACAAGTCGCGCCTAGGGGCGAACGCCATTCTGGGCGTGTCGCTGGCAGTGGCGAAGGCCGCGGCGGAGTTCACCGCGCAGCCGCTGTACCGCTATGTCGGGGGCACCTCGGCCCGCGTGCTGCCGGTGCCGATGATGAACATCATCAACGGCGGCGAGCATGCCGACAACCCGATCGACATCCAGGAATTCATGATCATGCCAGTGGGTGCCGAGAACATCCGCGAGGCGGTGCGGATGGGGTCGGAAGTCTTTCATACGCTGAAAAAGGAACTGCAGGCCGCAGGCCACAATACCGGGATCGGCGATGAGGGTGGGTTTGCGCCCAACTTGAGCTCTGCCCGCGACGCGCTTGATTTCATTTTGAAATCGATCGAGAAGGCAGGATACAAGCCCGGCGAGGATATCTTCCTTGCGCTGGACTGCGCGGCGACGGAATACTTCAAGAACGGTCGCTATGAGATGACAGGCGAAGGAAAATCCCTGTCGATCGAAGAGAACGTGGCCTTCCTTGCGGGTCTTGCGGCGGATTATCCGATCATCAGCATTGAAGATGGCTGTTCGGAAGATGATTGGGCGGGCTGGAAGCTTCTGACCGACACTCTCGGGTCGAAAATCCAGCTGGTCGGGGATGATCTTTTCGTCACCAACCCGAAGCGATTGGCCGAGGGGATCAAGGCGGGCTGTGCGAATTCGATGCTGGTGAAGGTCAACCAGATCGGCACCCTGACCGAGACGCTGCAGGCCGTCGATATGGCCCACCGCGCGCGCTATACCAACGTGATGAGCCACCGGTCGGGCGAGACCGAGGACTACACGATTGCGGATCTTGCGGTGGCCACGAACTGCGGGCAGATCAAGACGGGGTCCTTGTCGCGGTCGGACCGGCTGGCGAAATACAACCAGCTGATCCGGATCGAGGAAATGCTGGGCGAGACGGCGGAATATGCCGGGCGGTCGGTGCTGAAGGGCTGAACCCAGACCAAACAGGGCACAAATTTTCTGCGAAAATTTGGGGGTGCCTGCGGGCACCCCTTGCTTTTGGCGCATGTCATGGCAGCAAGGGTTATGCTGATCCTGCTGAACAAACCGTATGACGTCCTGTGCCAGTTTTCCCGCGAGGGGGAGCGGGCGGTGTTGGCGGATTTTGTGCCGGTGAAAGGGGTTTATCCGGCGGGGCGGTTGGACCGAGATTCGGAGGGGCTGGTAGTCTTGACCGATGACGGACGCTTGCAGGCGCGGATTGCGGACCCGCGGTTCAAGTTTGAGAAGACTTATCTTGCGCAAGTGGAGGGGGTCGTCAGCGCGGACGCATTGGCGCGGTTGCGCGGGGGCGTGGAACTGAACGATGGCCCTACCCTGCCGGCTTCGGCAAAAGCAGTGGCAGAGCCGGACTGGCTTTGGCCCCGCACCCCGCCAATCCGGGTGCGGAAATCGGTGCCAGATGGGTGGATTGAGCTGAAAATCCGTGAGGGGCGGAACCGGCAGGTGCGGCGGATGTGCGCGGCGGTGGGTTTGCCCTGCCTGCGGCTGATCCGCTGGCGGGTGGGGCAGTGGTCGCTGGAAGGCCTGAGCCCGGGCGAATGGAGGCAGGCATGAGCGCTGAGGACATCATCCGGAAGCTGGAGTTGCAACCGCACCCCGAGGGGGGCTGGTACCGGCAGACCTGGGCGGGGCCCATGGTCGACGGGCGGGCCAGCGGGACGGCGATCCTGTTCCTGTTGCGCGCGGGTGAGCGGAGCCATTGGCACCGGGTCGATGCCGATGAGATCTGGCTCTGGCATGCGGGGGCACCACTGGTGCTGTCGCTGGGTGAGCGTGCGGCTGAGGATCTGCGGCTTGGGCCGGATGTTCTGGGGGGTGAGGTCGTGCAGGCCGCGGTTCCCGCGGGCTGGTGGCAGGCGGCGCGGTCCACCGGGGACTGGACGCTGGTCAGCTGCACCGTCTCACCCGGGTTCCGGTTCGAGGGGTTCGAACTGGCCCCGCCAGGATGGGAGTTGCCACGGGAATGACCGACCCCAAGGGCTTTTTGACCGCCCTGCCCCCTGCCTTGCGCGAGGCGATGGTGGAACGGTCAAACGGGCCGGGGTTGCGGCATCTGGGGCTGCATCTTGGGGCGATCCTAACCCTTGGCGGCCTGATCGCGGCGGGGGTGCCGGGGTGGTGGGCCTTCCTGCCGCTGCAAGGGGTGCTTTTGGTCTTCCATTTCACGCTGGAGCACGAGGCGACGCATCGCACCCCGTTTCGTAGCCCCTGGCTGAACGACTGGGCGGGGCGGATGGCGGGGTTTCTGCTTCTTCTGCCCTTCGAGTGGTTCCGCGCCTTTCACCTGGCGCATCACCGCTGGACCAACATCGCGGGCAAGGACCCCGAGCTTGCGGGCAGGCCGATCCTGACGCGGCGCGACTGGCTTTGGCATGTCTCGGGTCTGCCGTATTGGAGCGCGGAACTGCGGCTGATATGGGCGCTGGTCCGGGGCCGGGTCAGCGATGAGTTCGTGGCCGAGGGAGCGAAGACCCGCGTGCTGCGCGAGGCGCGGGTCATGGCGGCGGGATATCTTCTGGCCACGCTGTCACTCCTGTGGTCGCCAATCCTTTTCTGGGTCTGGATCCTGCCGGTGGTGCTGGGGCAACCGTTTCTGCGGCTTTACCTTCTGGCCGAGCATGGCGACTGCCCAAAGGTCGCAAACATGTTCGAAAATACCCGGACCACCTTGACCAACCGGCTGGTTAGGGCCTTGGCCTGGAACATGCCCTATCATGTGGAACACCACGTCTGGCCTGCCGTGCCCTTCCACCGGTTGCCCGAGGTACATCGGTTGATGCGGGATGAGTTGCGGGTGACGGCGGCGGGCTATGCGGCCTTTACGAGGGGTTATCTGGAGCGGCGGTCAAAAAGGTGAGTGGCGTGCCGCTGCTTGGCTTCGCCGGTTGCTGGCACTGAGGTTTTGCGTGGCAGTGACATGCGGAGAGTGGCGCATCGGGCGGAGCCTCCGGCGGGAGTATTTGGAAAAAGAGCAACTGCGGGGAGAATGCCGGAATTGTGCGGGGCACAAGATTGGCGTGGTGAGGAAAGCGCGGTTTGGGTAGGTGGGGCGGATGAATGATGCCGAAGCCCCTGTCCAAGCCCCGCCCAAGCCCCTGCCCCGGTGACCGCGAATGAAGACAGCCTTTCGGGGTTTCTCTTCGCACTGACGGCTTACCTGCTTTGGGGCTTCCTGCCGCTTTACATGAAGGCGCTGGCCCATATCCCGCCGGTCGAGGTGATTGCGCATCGGGTGGTCTGGTCGGTGCCGGTGGCGCTGGCCGTGCTGTGGGTGCTGGGAAGGACGGGCGATTTGCGGGCTGCTTTCCGCCAGCCCCGGATGCTGGGGATGGGGGCGGTTACGGCGGCGCTGATTTCGGTGAACTGGGGGATCTATGTCTGGGCCATCGGGTCAGGACATGCGCTGGATGCAGCCCTTGGCTATTACATCAACCCCTTGTTTTCGATCTTCCTGGGCGCCGGTCTTGCTGCGCGAGCGGGTCGGCCGCTGGCAGGCCGTGGCCATTGCGCTGGCGGTGGTGGCGGTGGCGGTGCTGACCTGGGAGGCGGGCCGTCTACCAGTGGTGGCGCTGGCCCTGACGCTGACCTGGGGGTTCTATGCCTTCTTGAAGAAATGGCTGCCGATTGGCCCGAACCAGGGCTTTGCGCTGGAGGTGCTGATCCTTTTGCCGCTGGCCTTGGGATATATGCTGTGGCTTTGGGGTGCGGGAACGGGGCATTTCCTGCAAGGCGTTTCTTGGGACGATGCGCTGCTGGTCGGCTGCGGCATCGTCACGGCGGGGCCCTTGATGATTTATGCCAATGGGGCCAAGCGGTTGCGGCTCTCGACCATTGCGATCATGCAATACATCGCGCCGACGATGATCTTCCTGACGGCGGTCTTCATCTTTGACGAGCCGTTCAGCACCGTGAAGCTGGCAGCCTTCGCGCTGATCTGGGCGGCGCTGGTGATCTATTCGCTGCCGTTGCTGTCGGGACGCGTCAGGGGCTAGGTCCAAGGATCAGTCGGGGCTGTCGGGCCTGCTGATCTGGCCACCGCCGACCAGCGCGGGCGTGCCCGTGGTGCCGGGGGCCGAGGTTGGCAGCTTGCGCAACACGCGCACGGCCAGGAAGGCGAAGGCCTGGGCTTCCAGCATGTCACCGTCAAGGCCCACGTCCTCAACCGGGATTATGGTCGCCGGGATGCGGCGGCGAAGTTCGGCCATGAGCGTGGGGTTGTGCCGCCCGCCGCCAGTGACCAGGATGCGCGAGACCGGCTTTGGGAAATGGATCTGCCCGGTGGCCACGGCAGCCGCGGCAATGGCCGTCAGGGTGGCGGCGGCATCGGCGTCGGACATCATGTCCAGATGGTCGAGAAGGCCCGCAAAGTCATTCCGGTCCAGGGATTTGGGCGGGGCAAGGTCGAACCGAGGGGTCGGTCATGACATGGTGACAAACTCTTCATCCACCTTGCCTTTGGCGGCAAGGGCACCGCCCGTGTCATGGGGCAGACGCAGCCGGGCGCTCATCAGGTCATTCAAGGGCGCGTTTGCGGGGCCGGTGTCGAAGGCAAAGAGCGCACCCGGGCTTTCAGGGCGGTCTGCGGCGGGGTTCACCCAGGTCAGGTTGCCGACCCCGCCAAGGTTCAGGAAGGCCAAAGGCTCGGTCGCGCCAATGTGGCGGGCGAGGGCAAAGTGGTAGAACGGGGCCAGGGGCGCGCCCTGCCCGCCCATCGTGACGTCAGCCGAGCGGAAATCCCACACGGTGGGCAGGTCCAATACCTGAGCCAGAAGCGCGCCATTGCCGCATTGATGGGTGCCAAGATCGCCCGGGTCATGCGCAAGGGTCTGGCCGTGAAAGCCCAGCACTTCGGCCCCGGTGAAGCGGCTCAGAACCTCGGCATGGGCATTTTCCACCACTTCTGCGGCGGCGGCAACCGCGGGGCCACCCGGCCACTGGCCAAGGGCCGCGCGCAGGGTGTCCTGTTCGGCTGCGCTGTAGGGGCGGAAGGCCGAGGGGCCGAAACCGTCGACCGTCACGCCATCGGTCAGGATCATCGCGGCATCGACCCCGTCCAGCGAGGTCCCGGACATTGCACCCAGCGCCCAGATCGGGCCCTCTTTCGCCATGGCCTTCCGCATCTTCCCTTGTGCCCCGTGGATAGCTATACCCCCTCGCATCCTAGACCGAGGTCGCCATGAACTACCATCCGAAATCTGACTTCATGCGTGTGATGTTCGAGCGCGGCTTTGTTGCCGATTGCACGGATTATCAGGCGCTTGACGAGGCATTTGTGAAGGGCGTGGTGCCAGGATACATCGGATTTGATGCAACCGCGACCAGCCTGCATGTCGGCAGCCTGATCCAGATCATGATGCTGCGCTGGCTGCAGAAATGCGGCGGCAAGCCGATCGTGCTGATGGGCGGGGGGACGACCAAGATCGGCGACCCGAGCTTCCGGGCCGAGGAGCGCCCCCTGCTGACAGACGCCCAGATCAACAGCAACATCGCGGGCATCAAGCGGGCCTTCGCGCCTTACGTCAGCTTTGGCGAGGGTGCGACCGATGCGATCATGGTCAACAATGCCGAATGGCTGGACGCGCTGAACTACATCGGGTTCCTGCGCGACATCGGGCGGCATTTCAGCGTCAACCGGATGCTGAGCTTTGAAAGCGTGAAGTCCCGGCTGGACCGCGAACAATCGCTGTCTTTCCTGGAATTCAACTACATGATCCTGCAGGCCTATGATTTTCTTGAACTTCACCGCCGCTATGGCTGCCTGCTGCAGATGGGCGGGTCTGACCAGTGGGGCAATATCGTCAACGGCGTGGACCTGACGCGCCGGGTGATCGGGGGCGAGGTCTTTGGTCTGACCACGCCACTTCTCGCGATGAGTGACGGCCGCAAGATGGGCAAAAGCCAGCAAGGTGCAATCTGGCTGAATGGCGATCTCTTCAGCTCATACGAATTCTGGCAGTTCTGGCGCAACGTGCCGGATGCCGATGTCGGTCGGTTCATGAAGCTTTACACTGAGGTTCCGGTGGCCGAATGCGACCGTCTGGGCGCGCTTGGGGGCTCGGAGATCAACGGGGCGAAGATCGTGCTGGCCAGTGCCGTCACCACCCTTCTGCACGGGGCCGAAGCCGCCGCAGCGGCTGAAGCCACCGCGCGGGAAGTGTTTGAAAAGGGCGGGATCGGGGACGATCTGCCCACGGTGACGCTGGAACCGGCAGAGTTGGCCGATGGCGTGGGCATCGTTCAGCTTTTCGTCCGCGCGGCCTTGCGGCATCCGGCAAGGACGCCAAGCGGCTGATCCAGGAGGGCGGCGCGAAGGTGAACGACGATATCGTGACCGATGTCAGCCTGCGCTATGGCGCGAGCCACCTGAACGAGCCGATGAAGCTGACCGCCGGCAAAAAGCGCCATGCGCTGGTGGTGATCGGGTAGGTAGGGTGGGCAGATTGCCCACCCTACGTTGGGTCACTCCTGCACGGTGACCTTGGTCATCACATCCGGCGTTGCGGGGGGTTCGCCGCGCTGGATGGCGTCGACGACGTCCATGCCGGACACCACATTGCCGACGATGGTATATTGGCCATCGAGGAAGGTGCCCGGCGCGAACATGATGAAGAACTGGCTGTTGGCGCTGTCCGGGTCATTGGCCCGGGCCATGCCGACCACGCCGCGCTGGAAACTGAGGTCGGTCGTGAACTCGGCCGGGATGTTCGGGAGGTTCGATCCACCCATGCCCGCCCTCGACAGGTCAGCCCCGGCCTTGCCGTTCTGGACGTCGCCGGTCTGGGCCATGAAGCCGTCAATCACCCGGTGGAAGACCACGTTGTCATAGGCCCCTTCGCGCGCAAGGGTGGCGATCTGGGCAACGTGCAAGGGGGCGACTTCCGGCAGCATGTCGATGACGATGGTGCCATTTGCGGCCCCCGCGACCTCGATCACCAGGTTCGGGCCGGGGCCATCCACCGCCTCTTGCGCCTGGGCGGATTGGCTGAGGCCGTAGCCCCCGACGATGGCGAGGCCAGCGGCAAAGATCCCTGCCGCGAGGAAAGTGTCAGACCTGGACATCGGCGGCCACTCTTACAGTGATCATACGGTCGGGGTTGGCCGGTGGCTCACCCTTGGTGATCTTGTCGACATGCTCCATCCCCGAGATCACGCGGCCGTAGACGGTGTATTGGCCATTCAGGAAGTGGTTGTCGTTGAAATTGATGAAGAACTGGCTGTTGGCGCTGTTCGGGTTTTGCGACCGGGCCGCGCCCAAGGTGCCGCGATCATGCGGGAGTTTCGAAAACTCGGCCGGAAGATCGGGATACTGCGACCCGCCCGTGCCCGCGCGGCGCGGGTTGTAGCTGGGGCTTTCCATATTGGCGTTTTCCACGTCGCCGGTCTGGGCCATGAAGCCGCCGATCACCCGGTGGAAGGCGACATTGTCATAGGCCTTGTCACGGGCCAGCTGCTTCATCCGCTCAGCATGCTTCGGGGCCACGTCGGCCAGAAGCTCGATCACCACTTCGCCGTCCTTCAGCGTCAGGATGATGGTGTTTTCGGGGTCCTTGATGTCGGGCATTGTGCCTCTCCCACGGTTTCGGTCGGGCGGGACCGTAATGGCGGCTTCCGCCCAAGGAAAGGGCAAAGCGATGGAAGCGGTTGACGGGCGCGTGATCTGGGGGCCTAAAGCGGGAAAGATTTCATGATGGAGGACGCGATGTCCTGGAAAACGCTGGATGACGTGGCGCTGGCCGGCAAGACCGTGCTGGTGCGGGTGGATATCAACGTGCCGATGGAGGGCGACCGGGTCACCGACACCACCCGGATCGACAAGATCGTGCCTACCGTGACGGACATTCAGGCCAAGGGCGGCAAGGTCGTGCTGCTGGCGCATTTCGACCGGCCGAAGGGCAAGGTCGTGCCGGAGATGAGCCTGCGCCGCATCAGCCCGCGCTGGAGGCGGCCTTGGGTCAGGCGGTGATCTTCATCGAACGCCCTGACCGGGCGGTGCTTGATGCGCTGCCGCAAGGTTCGGTGGTTCTGGTTGAAAACACTCGCTTTTCACCGATGGAAGAGGCAAATGACCCGGCGATGGCGCAGTTTCTGGCCAGCCTTGGCGATGTCTTCTGCAACGATGCGTTTTCGGCGGCGCATCGGGCGCATGCCTCAACCGAAGGGGTGGCGCGGCTGTTGCCGAACTGCGCCGGGCGGCTGATGGAGGCGGAGCTTAAGGCGCTGGAGGCAGCCCTTGGCACGCCGCAGCGGCCAGTGGTGGCGGTGGTTGGCGGGGCGAAGGTGTCGACCAAGATCGAGCTTTTGGCGAACCTGGTGACCAAGGTCGATCATCTTGTGATTGGCGGCGGCATGGCGAATACCTTCCTGGTGGCCGAGGGGATCGAGGTCGGGAAGTCCCTGGCGGAACGCGACATGGCGGAAACCGCGCGGGAAATCCGGCACCGGGCGCAGAAGGCGGGCTGCCATATCCATTTGCCGGTCGATATCGTCGTGGCGCGAGAGTTCAAGGCGGGGGCCGACAGCCAGACCCTGCCGGTGCGCGACTGCCCGCCGGATGCGATGATCCTGGACGCGGGGCCCAAGACGGTGGCGGCGCTAGAGGTGGTGTTCGCATCGGCCAAGACATTGATCTGGAACGGTCCTTTGGGCGCCTTCGAGATCGAGCCCTTCAACATGGCGACCAATGCCGCGGCCCTGGCAGCCGCGCGCCTGACCAAGGCCGGGGGGCTGATTTCGGTTGCTGGCGGCGGCGATACCGTAGCGGCGCTGAACGCGGCGGGGGCGGCGGCGGATTTCACCTTCATCTCTACTGCTGGCGGGGCGTTCCTTGAATGGATGGAGGGCAAGGAATTGCCCGGCGTGCAGGCGCTGATGGGTTGAGCGGTAAGGCCGCAGGGGCTATGCCTTGGCCAACCAATGGGAGACGGACATGACCAACGCGAAGATGACCGAACAGGTGCGCAATGGCCGGGGCTTTATCGCAGCGCTTGACCAGTCGGGCGGATCAACCCCCAAGGCCTTGAAATTGTATGGGGTTTCGGAAAGCGAATACTCAGGCGAAGAGGCCATGTTCGACATGATCCACGCGATGCGCGCGCGGATCATCAAGTCGCCTGCCTTTACCGGCGACAAGGTCGTGGGCGCGATCCTGTTTGAACAGACGATGGACCGGGTGATCGACGGCATTCCCACGGCCACCTACCTGTGGGAAAAGCGCGGAGTTGTGCCTTTCCTGAAGATTGACAAGGGGTTGGAGGCCGAAGCGGATGGCGTTCAGCTGATGAAAGCGATCCCGGGGCTGGATGGCCTTCTGGCCCGGGCGGCGAAAGCGGGGATCTACGGGACCAAGGAGCGGTCCGTCGTGAATGCCGCCGATGCCAAGGGGATTGCCGCCATCGTGGCCCAGCAGTTCGAGGTTGGGCGGCAGGTCGCAAGCCATGGGCTGATGCCGATCCTGGAGCCGGAGGTCACCATCTCCATCGCGGACAAGATTGAGGCGGAGGCGATACTGCAGGACGAAATTCTCAAGCATCTGGAAGGGCTTGAGGGACAGTTCATGCTAAAGCTTTCCTTGCCGACGATCCCGGATTTTTATCAGCCGCTGGTGAAGCACCCGAAGGTTCTGAAGGTGGTGGCGCTGTCGGGCGGGCATTCGCGCGACAAGGCCAACGAGATCCTGGCGCAGAACCACGGGATCATCGCCAGCTTCAGCCGCGCGCTGAGCGAGGGGCTGAGCGCCCAGCAAACGGATGCCGAGTTTGATGCGGTGCTGAAAGGCGCGATCGACAGCATTCATGCGGCCTCGATCACCTGAGGGACCCCAAGTCTTTGACAGTGGTGCATTTTCGGGATTCACAACCGAGTCTTGATATGCCATGATTCGCGCAAGGCCCCCGATGAAGAGGGGCCCTTGAGGCAAGCATGAGCACTGCGCATTCACGGGCTGAGGCACGACGGGGGCTGGGGGGGTTGATCTACCTCGCGCTGGCTTTTGCGCTGGGGGTCTATTTCACCTTCGCCGCCGTGCAGGGCGACTATGGCATGTTCCGCCGGGTGGCGATCAATGCCGAAGCCGCAACGCTGACCGCGGAACGCGACCGCCTGGCCGCAGAACTGGCCGAGATGCAGAACCTGACGCGGCGGTTGTCGGACAGTTTCCTGGATATGGACCTGTTGGACCAGCAAACCCGTGAGGTGCTGGGCTATATGCGTGCGGACGAAATCGCCATTCGCTGACCACATGAGAACTGTGCGGTAACGCCCTGTTCCAAGGACCTTTTCGGCGTCTTCCTTGGGTCTTCTTCTTATCTTCCTTCTGTCTCTACGCGCGGAGAGACGAAAACCCGTTAACCTTTGGACTCGAATCGCCCTGCCCCGTCAGCTTGGGTAACGGACGCCGCCCTTCGGCCGAAAACAAGGGGCATTTCAGCATGCCGCCGCATGCATGGGCGCATTCCGTCAGCGCATGGCCGCGGTGGAATTATGCTTTGACCCAATAAACACCGATGCTGTATGGATGGTTTAACGCTAAACCATTCCAAGCCCCTGGGAGGAGCCCCGATGGCCAAGAAGCCGGACGCGAGACCGAATGTCTCGAAGGAAGACTTGCTGAAGTATTACCGCGAGATGCTGCTGGTCCGACGGTTCGAGGAAAAGGCGGGCCAGTTGTACGGGATGGGCCTGATCGGGGGGTTTTGCCACCTCTACATCGGGCAAGAGGCGGTGGTTGTCGGCCTGGAGGCCGCGACCAAGGAGGGCGACAAGCGGGTGACCAGCTACCGCGACCATGGCCACATGCTGGCCTGCGGGATGGACCCCAAGGGCGTGATGGCGGAACTCACCGGGCGGATTGGGGGCTACTCCAAGGGCAAGGGTGGGTCGATGCACATGTTCTCCAAGGAGAAGCATTTCTACGGCGGGCACGGGATTGTGGGCGCGCAGGTGCCGCTGGGGGCGGGGCTGGCTTTTGCCGACAAGTACCTTGGCAATGACAACGTGACCTTCACCTATTTCGGCGACGGGGCGGCGAACCAGGGCCAGGTCTACGAGACCTACAACATGGCAGAGCTTTGGCAGTTGCCGGTGATTTTCGTCATTGAAAACAACGGCTATGCCATGGGGACGAGCGTCAAGCGGTCCACCAAGTCCACCACCTACTACGGGCGCGGGCTGGCTTATGGCATTCCGGGTGAGCAGGTTGACGGGATGGACGTGCTGGCGGTGAAGGCCGCCGGCGAGAAGGCGATTGCGCACTGCCGGGCGGGGAACGGGCCGTACATCCTTGAGATGATGACCTACCGCTACCGGGGACATTCGATGTCGGACCCGGCGAAGTACCGGACCCGCGAGGAAGTGGAGAAAATCCGCACCGAGAAGGACTGCATCGAACATGTGCGGGACCTTCTGACGCAAGGTGGGCTGGCTTCGGACGAGGAGCTGAAAGCCATCGACAAGGAGATCAAGGCCACCGTGAACGAGGCGGCCGAATTCTCCAAGGAAAGCCCGGAGCCGGACCTGTCCGAGCTTTGGACGGATATCACGGTCTGAGGGGGGAAAATCATGGCAACGCAAATTCTGATGCCCGCGCTTTCTCCGACCATGGAGGAAGGCACGCTGGCCAAATGGCTGGTGAAGGAAGGCGATATGGTCAAGTCGGGGCAGATCCTGGCGGAGATCGAGACCGACAAAGCCACGATGGAATTCGAGGCGGTGGATGAGGGGGTGGTTGGCAAGCTGCTGGTCGCTGAGGGCACGGCGGGCGTGAAGGTGAATACGCCGATTGCGGTGATGGTGGAGGAGGGCGAGACGGTGTCGGACGCGCCGAAGCCTGCGGCGGTCGCGGCAGAGAGCCGGTCTGAAGCCCGGCCTACGGTGGCGGC
>JAAUPC010000385.1 GCA_012036325.1 Paracoccaceae bacterium | reverse complement strand
GGCGCGCACCATCCCGTCGCGGCTGCCAAAGCGCTGGACAAGGGTGGGCGCGGCAAGACCGGTCGCCGCAGCGACACTGGCGAAGGACACCGCTTTGTCGCCTTCAGCCGCAAGAAGCTGGCTGACGGTGGCAAGGATCCTGGCATCGGGGATGGTTTTCTGGCGCGGCATGGTCGCAGCATAAAGCGAATGGTTGTTCGCAATCAAGCGCCGCGACAGGGCTGCCCCCGTCACTGGACAGGCCTGCCTGCCTCGGCCATCATCACCCAAGACCCGATGACAGGAGCCTGCATGCCCCCCGCGCCCGCCCCCTTGCCGCCCCTTGCCCGGTGGCCCGTGGCTGCAAAGGTCTGACGCGGGATGCAGAAAGACACGCTGACCGGCAAGATGACGCAAGGCGACTGGGCCGCCCATGTCGCCGAGACGGAAATCATCGTCGCGATGCGGTTTTCCTATTGGGGCAAGTCGGGGTGGCAAAGCGCGTCGTCAAAGGACCGTGACCTTCTGTTTGCCACCGACCGGCTGCTTCTGCGCCTGTCGCTTCTGCAATCCCTCGCCCTGCCCTCGCTGGCGGCGCAGACCGACCAGCGGTTTCATCTGCATGTGCTGACGTCCTGGGGCCTGCCCTCCTGGGCCAAGGCGGCCTTGCGGGAAGCGCTGGAGGACGCGCTTGCCCCTGGCCAGTTCACCGTGGACCCCAGACGGTGGAGCCTTGCCGCCTCGCAATACCGCAACTACCTCAAGGACAGGCACGGCAATTCCCGGACGCTGCAGGTCGTCTTGGACGATGATGACGGGTTGTCGACCGATTTCCTGGCCACGCTGCGGGCCGAAATGGCCGGGATGGACCCGCCCGAGTCGATCAACGCGGTCCGGTTCATGTCCCATTCGCAGGGCTATGGGCTGGACGTGACCGATCTGGAAAGCTCAGCCATTGAACTTTATCCCTTGCGGTCGCGGTTCATCAATCTGGGGCTGGCACTGTCGTCGCAGGCGGGGGGGATCAACATCTATGGCATCGCGCATCAGCGTACGCCGCTTTTGCATCCGAACAAAGTCAGCAAGGACCGGCCGATGTGGGTCCGCACGATCCATGAACGCAATGATTCCCGCGCCAAGGTCCGCAACGGCTGGACCCCGGTGCCCGAGTGGCGGCAGAACCCCGACATTGCCGCCCGGTTTCCCTGGCTTTTGCAGCTTTAGCGCTTGGGCGCGCCGGGCCGGGGCGGCAGTGACCGATAGACCGGCAGGCGCCAACCCAAAAGCATGCTGCCCGCCCGCAGGACAAACACCACACCCGCACAGATCAAAAGCGCCGCGCTGGTCGGCAGGCCGGCCACCCCGGCCAGGACCGCGCCAAGCGCCCCGGCGAAGGCGCAGGTGACGTAAAGCTCGCCCTGTTTCAGGACCAGCGGCACTTCGTTGCAGACAACGTCGCGCATGAGGCCGCCCATGCAGCCGGTGATCATCCCCATGACCAGCACCACCGGCCAGCCCTGCCCTTCGGCCAGCGCCACGGCAACGCCTGCAGGCACGGCGACGGCCAGCGCGAAAGCGTCGAACCACAACAGCGCCCGATAGCGGCTTTCCAAGAGGTGGGCGGTAAAGAAGACCGTGATCGCCGCGAAGCTGGCCACGGCAAGGATGACCGGATCGGCGACCCAGAACACCTCACGGTTCAGGATCGCATCGCGCAGGGTGCCGCCGCCGACGGCGGTCAGGCAGGCGATGAAGATGAAACCGACGATATCAAGCTGCGACCGGCTGGCGGCCAGCGCGCCGGTCAGGGCAAAGACCAGGACCGAGGCATAATCAAGCCCGGTCAGCAGTGTGAGTGTGGGAAAGCCGGTCATGGCTGCGCTTGGCCTAAGGGTTTGAACGGGGCCATTCCGGCACGGGCCAATTCGTCGGCGCGCTCATTCTCGGCATGGCCCGCGTGGCCCTTGATCCAGCGCCAGGTCACGGTGTGGCGGGCTTGGGCCGCGTCAAGCCGTTGCCACAGTTCAACATTCTTCACCGGTGGCCCCCCGGCCGTGCGCCAGCCCTTGCGCTTCCAGCCGGAAATCCATTCGGTGATCCCGTTCTTCACGTAGGCGCTGTCGGTGACGATGGTGATTTCGGACGGTCGCGCCAAAGCTTCCAGCGCGCTGATCGCGGCCATCAGCTCCATCCGGTTGTTGGTGGTCAGGGCTTCGCCGCCTTGCAGCGTGCGCTCCTTGACGACGGTGCCGCCGTCACGCGCCAGCATCAGGACGCCCCAGCGCCCGGGCCGGGGTTTCCGGAACAGGCGCCATCGGTGTAGGCGAAAAGCTCGGGCATCGGGTCAGGCCTGCAAGGGAATGGCAAGGCAGCCAAGAACAACCACCGTCAGCATGACCCGTAGCCGCAGCCACCAGCCGGGCGCAAGGCCCCAGGCGGAATACATCGCATCAAGGAGGAGGAGGCCGACAAACCCCGCCGCCAGGAAGATGGTCGAATTGGCCGAGGCATCGGTGACCATGAAAAACACCCAAAGTGCGGGGATGACCGACAGGGCATAGGCGATGGCGGCCTGCGCGCCTTCTGCTTTGGTGGCAAAGCCCCAAAGGACGCCCGACATGAAGGACAGGATCACCGTGCCGTAGGTCAGCCCGACCACCGCGCCCAGAAACATCGGCGACAGGAACTGCCTGCCCAACCGGCAAGGGCGGGGGAAAGCTGGGTCGCCGCCGACCACAGGAAGGGGATCAGCCCGGCAAGGCCAAGAAGCAGGGCAGGGCGCGGAATCTGGGTCATTCGGTCAAGGTCCGGATCAGGGCAGCGATACGTTTGCTGCGGGTGGCGTCGGTCTTGGCGGTGCTGATCTGGTAGATCAGCCCACGCCGCTTGCCGGGGGTCAGCGCCTCCCATGCGGTGGTCGCGCCGCTTGCGCATGCGACCAACGTCAATGCCAAAGCGGCCACGGCAAAAGCGTTTGTAAGTTTCTTCATGTCGGGTCCTCTTTTCTTAGACATTAGGGGTGAGCGGGACGCTTGTCACTCGCCGCTTTGACGGTCTGCGGGCGCCCTCGCGCGAGGCGAATATCATTTGCCGCAATAGGCCATGACTTCGACTTCGACTTGTGCGCCGAGGGCCAATGCGCTTGCGCCAAAGGCGGAGCGGGCGGGGAGACGATCGGGCTTGAAGTAGGTGACGTAGACTTTGTTGAAGTCGCCCCACTTCGTCATGTCGGCCATCATGACCGTCGCCTTGAAGACGTGGTCGAATGTCAAGCCGTTTTCGGTGAGGACGGTCCTTATGTTTTCCATCGTTTGGCGCGCCTCCGCCTCCATGCCGCCGGGGACCAGTTCCATCTTGCCGGGCACGTTGCCGAGGCAGCCCGAAAGATAGAGCACGTCGCCGACGCGGGTGGCGGCGCTGAAGGGGAGCTTTGCCGCTTTGACGGCGGGCGATGTGATGAATTCGAGCACGGGTTCTCCACAAATTCGCGTGACGTTAGCCTGCTTGAGGGTGTCGGGGCCAGGAGCGATGAGGCT
>JAAUPC010000384.1 GCA_012036325.1 Paracoccaceae bacterium | reverse complement strand
ATGAATACACATTGACGTTGGCATACTCAAACGAGCCGGCCAGTTGCTTGCCGTCCGGGCTGAAGCAGACGCCGACGACCAACTTGAAGTCTTTTTGGTCCCTCGAATGTATGGAGTTCGTTCCCCTTGGCATCGAACAGCGTCACGGCGGCTTTTTGCTGCGGCCCGACGGCGACGAAGAACGGTTTGTCCTGCTTCTGCTTCAGAAACTCCGCGGCCTTGAGCGCGTCCGTCATGTCGAGGGCGGTGAAGAAGGGCGGGTTCATGGCTGATGGCTTTCGGGAGTCTGCGGCGGCGAAGCTATAGCAAAAGATTTGGCGTGCTGCATACCGGCTGCATGCAGGGCTGTCATGCAAGTCCGGCGATGACCTTTCGCATCGGTGCGGTCATGTGCCAGACAATGTCGTGAGATCGCTCGAGGGTGTTGCCCGCAGTTCGCGGGCCTGCGCAAGGGCGAGCGCGACCAGGACCACCCAGGCGCCGACGGCCCCTTCGCCCACCCGGTAGAGCCGGTCCGGCTCGACGACGGGCAGGGAGCGGAGCATCACCGCATGGATCAGGGTGAAGATCGCGGTCGTCCCGCCGATGCCCAGGGCGAGGGTGAAGACCGCGACGAGCGCGAACGCCCGGGCTGCGCGCCAGCTTGCGCAGGCCGTAGAAGAGGTCGGAGAAGAAACCGTGCATGATGTGTAGCGTCCTCCTCAGCTGGGGTCGAGGGATCTCTGAGGACGTTACGGATGGAAATCGAGGAGGTTGCAGCCGGACCGCTACAGGCTGCTTCGCCACCTACCACGAAGGGGCAGCTTTCGAGGGGTAGGTTGGTGGCGTTGACCCAGACGACTCCGGCCTTGAGTTTGGGGGCGATTTCGAGGGCGAGGTTGATGTTCTCGGTCCACAGCGTTGCGGCGAGGCCGTATTTGGTGTTGTTGGCGAGTTGGGCGGCTTCCTCGGGCGTGCGGAAGGTCATGGCGACGAGGACGGGGCCGAAGATTTCTTCCTGCATCAGCGGGGAGGCGGTGCCGAGGCCGGTGATGAGGGTGGGGGGGTAGAAGGAGCCGTGTGCGGGCAGCGGGCAGGGGGCCTGGTAGTGGTCGCCCTCGGGGTTGTTCTTGACGAGGTCGGTGATGGTTTTCAGCTGGATCGGGTCGACGATGGCGCCGATGTCGATGGCCTTGTCGAGGGGGTCGCCTAGCCGCAAGCCGTCCATCCGGCGTTTCAGCTTGGCGTAGAAGCGGGGGGCGATGCCTTCCTGGACGAGGAGGCGGGAGCCCGCGCAGCAGACCTGGCCCTGGTTGAACCAGATCGCGTCGACGAGGCCTTCGATGGCGCTGTCGAGGTCGGCGTCGTCGAAGACGATGTAGGGGGATTTGCCGCCGAGTTCGAGGGTGAGGGCGAGGCCGCGTCCTGCGGTCGCCTCGCGGATGCGGCGGCCCACGGAGGTGGAGCCGGTGAAGGCGATCTTGTCGACTTGGGCGTCGACGAGGGTGGCTCCGGTGGTGCCGTCGCCGGTGACGATGTTGAGGACTCCCTTTGGCAGCCCGGCTTCGCGGGAGATTTCGGCGAAGAGGAGGGCGGAGAGGGGGGTGTATTCGGCGGGTTTGAGGACAATGGTGTTCCCGGCGGCGAGGGCGGGGGCGACTTTCCAGGCGAGCATGAGGAGGGGGAAGTTCCAGGGGATGATTGCGCCGCAGACACCTAGCGGTGTCAGGTCGGGGTGTTCGGAGGGGAGGAGCTGGGCGAGGCCGGCGTGGTAGGAGAAATGGCGGGCGACGAGGGGGATGTCGATGTCGCGGGACTCGCGGATCGGTTTGCCGTTGTCGAGGGTCTCCAAGGTGGCGAGGAGGCGGGCGTGTTTTTGCGTCAGTCTTGCCAGCGCGTAGAGGGTTTGGGCGCGTTTGTGGGCGGGGAGTTTGGCCCATTTGGGTTGGGCGCGCCTTGCTGCTGCGACCGCTGTAGCGATGTCGGCCTCGGTGCCTTGGGTGACCTGGGCGAGGGGTTTGCCGGTGGCGGGGTTCGCCGTGGTGAAGGTCTTATCCGGTGTGGAGAACTGGCCATCGATGTAGTGGCCGAAGGTGCCATTGTGTTTGGCGATCCAGGCGAGGGCTTCGCTGGCGCTTTCGGGGGCGGGGCCGTAGGCCATGCTGTCGAAGATTTCCTTGATGGTCATGGGGTTCGGTCCTGCGATTGGGTGCGGAAGGTGGGCAGATTGCCCACCCTACGGGGGCAGCGCGGGTTGGTGCCTCCGGCGGGAGTATTTTTGAAAAGAGCAAATGCCGGGGCGGGCATGGGGGTCAGCCCATCGCGTGGCGGAAGCCGGCGGAGTAGTGGCCGGTCAGGTGGTGTTCAAGCTGGCGTTCGATGTCTCCGAGGAGGCTGGACGCGCCGAAGCGGAAGAGGTCGGGTTGCAGCCAGGGGTGGCCAAGTTCGTCTTTCATGAGGGAAAGGTAGACGAGGGCGTCCTTGGCCTTGGCGATGCCGCCTGCGGGTTTGTAGCCGACCTTGAAGCCGGTACTCCTGATAGTCGCGGATGCAGCGGATCATGGTGAGGGAGACGGGAAGGGTGGCGTTGACGCCTTCCTTGCCCGTTGAGGTCTTGATGAAATCGGCCCCGGCCATCATGCAGATGAGGCTGGCGCGGGCGACGTTCCTGAGGGTGCCAAGCTCGCCCGTGGCGAGGATTGCTTTCACATGGGCGTCGCCGCAGGCTTCGCGCATGTCGCGCATCTCATCGTAGAGGGCTTGCCAGTTTTGCGTCAGGACGTGGCGGCGGGAGATGACGATGTCGATTTCCTTCGCGCCAGCGCGGACGCTTTCGCCGATCTCCATGATCCGCAGCTTGTAGGGCGACAGGCCTGCGGGGAAGCCGGTGGAGACGGCGGCGACGGGGATGGACGTGCCTTCCAGCGCGCGGACGGCGGTTTCGACCATGTCGTGATAGACACAAACGGCGCCGGTGGTGAGGCCGGGCATCCCCAGCTTTTCCAGAATCCAAGGGGCGACGGGCTGACGGGCCTTGGCGCAGAGGCGCTGGACGCGGCCTTCGGTATCATCGCCGCTGAGGGTCGTGAGGTCGATAAGGCTGATCGCCTTCAGAAGCCAGGCGGCCTGATAGTCCTTCTTCACGCTGCGGCGGCCGGGCAGCGTTGCGGCGCGGCGTTCGATGGCAGAGGTGTTGGCCTGCACGGCGGCGACCCAGTCGAGATCCAGCGCCTGGAGATGCGCCTCGGCCGCCAGCTTGCTTTCCGAATATTCCAGTGCCAGATTGGGCGCCACGCCCAATGCCGAGATATGCACCAACCCGCCGCACGCCGGCCGCAGCGCAGGCCTCGAACAGCGCCTGGAATCGTGGACGAGCAAAGCCCACCTCCGCATCGAAGAACCGTTCGTCGCGTTCGGTGCCGGCCCCACGGCGCGCGTGGAAGTACCAGCGCAGTTCCGTTGTGGTCTCCAACGGCAAGGGCTCGGTCAGGTGCTCGGTGAATGCCCGGCGATACGGCTTCTGGGCATCTGTCACAT
>JAAUPC010000383.1 GCA_012036325.1 Paracoccaceae bacterium | reverse complement strand
CCGTGGAGCGCCGCCGAATTCGCCGGCTGGCCTGGCAGACCCCCTGGCCTTCCTTCTGGTCGAAGGCGATGCCGGCTTCCTTCTTGGTCGCGCCGTCGCGGGCGAGGCAGAGCTTCTGACCGTCGCCGTCGCCCCCGAATCCCGCGGGCGGGGGCTTGGGCAGCGCCTTGTCTCACGCTTTCTTTATCAGGCACGCCTGCGCGGGGCTGAGGTCGCGTTTCTGGAAGTGGCCGAAAACAACGCCCCCGCCCGCGCGGTCTATTGCCGCGCCGGTTTCACGGAATCTGGCCGCAGGCGCGGCTATTACCGCACGCCCGAAGGCCGCAGCGTCGATGCGCTGGTCCTTGCCCGTGTGCTGACGGATGGGGCAGTCACCGGGTCAACCTGACCGGACGGTCAAAATTCCAGCCCCCGCCCCGCGAATATCCCTTGACCGCCCCAAGCGACTGCCCCCAACTTCGCTACAAGTGCCAGTGCCGACTCTCGCCCCCTTGCGGGGCCTTGATCAGCACAAGCTGGCATGACCGATAACAACAACCGACCGGGAGCATCCGATGACCTTCATGAAATCCCTGATGGGCGCCACTGCCATGGCCCTGACCGCTGGTGCAGCACTCGCGGAACCTGCGATCATCTTCGATCTGGGTGGCAAATTCGACAAATCCTTCAACGAAGCCGCCTTCAACGGGGCCGAGAAATGGGCCAAGGAAACCGGCGGCACCTACAAGGAACTGGAAATGCAGTCCGAGGCCCAGCGTGAGCAGGCCCTGCGTCGTCTGGCCGAATCCGGTGCCAACCCGGTCGTCATGACCGGCTTTGCCTTTGGTGACGTGCTGAACACCGTCGCCCCCGACTTCCCCGACACCAAGTTCGCGATCATCGACATGGTCGTCGACCAGCCGAACGTGAAATCGGTCGTCTTCACCGAACATGAAGGGTCGTACCTCGTCGGCATGATGGCAGGCCTTGCGTCCAAGTCCGGCACCGTCGGCTTCATCGGCGGTATGGACATCCCGCTTATCCGCCGCTTTGGCTGCGGCTATGCCCAGGGCGTGGTTGCCGCGAACCCGGAAGCCAAGGTTGTGCTGAACATGACCGGAACCACCCCGGCGGCCTGGAATGACCCGGTGAAGGGCGCAGAACTGGCCAAGGGCCAGAAAGCGCAAGGCGCGGACGTGATCTATGCAGCGGCGGGCGGCACCGGTGTCGGCGTCCTGCAGGCAGCGGCGGATGAAGGCATCCTGTCGATCGGCGTTGACAGCAACCAGAACGGGATGCACCCGGGCATGGTCCTGACCTCGATGCTGAAGCGCGTCGATGTCGCCGTCTACAACGCGTTCAAGGAAGGCGTTGACCTGGCCCCCGGCATCAACGTGCTGGACCTGAAGTCCGATGGCGTCGGCTATGCGATGGACGACAACAACGCCGCCCTCGTGACCCCGGAAATGCAGGCCGCCGTCGATGCGGCTGCCGAGAAGATCAAGTCGGGTGAGCTGGTCGTCCACGACTACATGTCCGACAACACCTGCCCGGCGGCCACGTTCTAGGCCCTGCCTTCAGGAACAACGGGTGCCGCGCCAGTCCATGGCGCGGCACTTTTCGCAAGGATGATCTGAAACCCGCGCAGCAGAAGCGGCGGCATCCGGCGCAAGACAGGGGGATACTATGGCGGACGGCACCCTTGCGATCGAGTTGAAGGGCATCTCCAAAGCCTTCGGCCCGGTTCAGGCGAACAAGGACATCAACATCGCTGTCCCTCGCGGCACGATCCACGGGATCATCGGCGAAAACGGCGCGGGGAAGTCCACGCTGATGAGCATCCTTTACGGGTTCTACAAGGCCGACGCCGGGCAGATCTTCGTCGGCGGCAAGCCCACACCGATCCCCGACAGCCAAAGCGCCATCCGCGCCGGCATCGGAATGGTTTTTCAGCACTTCAAGCTGGTGCAGAACTTCACTGTGCTGGAAAACGTAGTGCTGGGGGCCGAAGACGGCGCACTTCTGAACACCAGCCTCTCCAAGGCCCGCAAGGTTCTCGAAACCCTCAGCCGTGACTATGAACTGGACGTCGACCCTGACGCCTTGATCGAGGATCTTTCGGTCGGCCACCAGCAACGCGTCGAAATCCTGAAAGCCCTTTACCGCCAAGCCGATATCCTGATCCTGGATGAACCCACCGGCGTTCTGACCCCGGCAGAAGCCGACCACCTTTTCCGCATCCTCAAGGGGCTCAAGGATCAGGGGAAAACCATCATCCTGATCACCCACAAACTGCGTGAGATCATGGAGGCGACCGACAATGTCAGCGTCATGCGGCGCGGCACGATGGTCGCCACCGTCAAGACCAGTGAGACCTCGCCCGAACAACTGGCCGAGCTGATGGTCGGCCGCAAGGTCTTGCTGGAGGTTGAGAAAAAGCCCGCCGATCCCGGGAACGTCGTCCTTTTGGTCAAAGACCTGACCGTCCGCGACGAACACAGGGTTGACCGGCTGAAAGGCGTCAGCTTTGACATTCGCGCGGGCGAAATCCTTGGCATCGCAGGCGTTGCCGGGAACGGCCAGTCGGAACTTCTGGCAGCCCTTGGCGGCATGATGCGCGCCACCGGCCGGGTCACGCTCAACGGCAAGGAGCTGCCCCTCTCCGGCGCAGGCTCTGACGGCCAAAGCCGTCGCACCGCCGGTGTCGCCCATGTGCCCGAGGACCGGCACCACTATGGCCTGATCCTTGACTTCACCGCCTGGGAAAACGTCGCCTTCGGCTATTTCAACGAACCCGAATACCAGAAGAACGCCCTCTTCATGGACAACGACGCGCTCTTGCAGGACACGCGCCGCAAGATGGAAAAGTTCGACGTCCGCCCACCAGACCCTTGGCTTGCCGCCAAGAACTTCTCGGGCGGGAACCAGCAAAAGATCGTCGTCGCGCGTGAGATCGAACAAAACCCCGAGCTTCTGTTGATCGGCCAGCCCACCCGTGGCGTTGACATCGGCGCGATTGAATTCATCCACAAACAGATCGTCGCCCTGCGGGATCAGGGCAAGGCGATCCTTCTGGTCAGCGTCGAACTGGATGAGATCATGTCCCTCTCTGACCGCATCGCCGTGATGTTCGACGGCAAGCTCATGGGCTTCCGCGACCCCGAAAAGACCGATGAGCGCGAATTGGGCATGATGATGGCCGGGATGACCGGTAAAGGGCAGGCCGCGTGATGGACCGTCTTCCCCGCTGGGCCGATGTCGCCCTTGTTCCCCTGATCTCGCTTCTCCTCGCCGCGATCATCTCGGCGCTTGTCCTCCTCTCCATCGGCCAAAGCCCGGTTGAGGCGTTCAATGTCATGGTCGAGGGCGCGCTCGGCTCGGCCTATGGCTGGGGTTACACGCTTTACTACACCACCAGCTTCATCTTCACCGGCCTTGCGGTGACCATCGCCTTCCATGCCGGCCTCTTCAACATCGGCGGCGAAGGCCAGGCGCAGCTTGGCGCGCTTGGCGTGGCGCTGGTCTGCCTGTCGCTGGACTGGCC
>JAAUPC010000382.1 GCA_012036325.1 Paracoccaceae bacterium | reverse complement strand
CGGTGACCTCGGCCACGATCTCGGCCTTGGCCATGCCCCGCGCCCGGTCCAGACCAACAAGCCCACCATGCGCGCGGTAGTCGTCCAGCGACAGGGGATCCACCACTCCGACACGGGCAAAGGTCAGCCGCGTCTGGCCCTTCATCCAGGGCAGATCTTCCACCAACCCCAGCGCCTTTGCATGCCGGGACAGACCCCCAAACAGCGCCGGCACATCGGCCACGGTCATCGGGCCAAAGCCCATCCGCCCGGCATCGGTGACCACTTCAACCAGTGGCTCCAGCCAGACCATCCCGCGCGATCCGTTGCGGATGATCTCAACCGCCACTCCCCGGCGGGCAGCCTCGGCCTGCACCGCATCGGCAATCGCATCGGCGCCAAGGGCCACGGCGGCGCTGTCAAGAGGAATGTAAACTTTCATTCGGAAACCGCCTCTAGCACGGACGCATCGCAGCGGCCAACCAGCCGCCCATCCACCATCGCCGCCGGTCCGCAGGCGCAAAGGCCAAGGCAGAACACCGGCTCCAGCGTCACGCGGCCATCGGGAGTGGTCTCATGCCAGTCGATGCCCAGCGCCGCCTTCACCGCCCCGGCCACCCGATCCGCGCCCATCGCCTGACAGGCCTCCGCCCGGCACAGCTTCAAGACATGGCGGCCAGCAGGGGCCTCACGGAAGTCGTGGTAGAAACTGACCACGCCATGCACCTCGGCCTTGGACAGGTTCAGCGCCTTGGCGATCTGCGGAAGCACCGATTGCGGCACATGGCCGAATGCCGCCTGCACGGCATGAAGGATCGGCAGAAGCGGTCCTTCAACGTGCTGATGCGCCCCCAGAATCTCGGCGATCCGGTCGGAATGGTCTGCGGAATCAAGCATGCGGGCAACCTTTGGCTGGCTTGTATACCGTGATACGCAAATCGATAGGGGAATCAATATAGATAAGCCGTCAATCGATTGATATACCCTATCAAACGACCACCTAACCCTCAGGCAAACTGACGCGAGGCCTCGTCGATCAGGGCCTGCAAGAGCGGGGTCTGCGGGTCGCGGCGGGCGGCGATCAGGCCGATGGTATGTTCCGCCTCAGGCTCCACAATCGGGACAGAGATCAGCCGCCCGTCCAGAAGGAACATGTCCGCCAACCGCTTTGGCACCACAGAAGCCCAGCGCCCGGTCAACACATGGGCCACCAAAGCGACGGTCGAGTTCGATTCGATCATCGGCGTTGCCGCCACCCCGGCCTCGCCCAGATGCTGGTTGACGATCCGGCGGTTCTGCATGTCGGCGGTCAAAAGGCACAGCGGCACGCTGGCCAGATCGGCCCAGCTGACTTGGCCACGCCCGGCCAGATCACTGCCCCTGGCGACTAGAAGGCGATAGAACTCGGTGTAAAGCGGCAGTTGCGACACCCGGCCAAGCGGCTCGTTGTCGAGGTAGGTGATCCCGGCATCAAGCTCCAGGCTTTCGATGCCGGTCAGGATTTCAACGCTGGTGCGTGACAGGATCGACACCCGCACATTCGGGTGGCGCATGGTGAAAGGGCCGGTCAGATCCGCCACGATGGGCAATGCCGTCGGGATCACCCCCAGCCGCAGGTTGCCCGACAGGCCCGACCGCACCACCCGCATCTCATCCTTCAGCGCGCGCACATCGCCCACGATGCCCAGCGCCCGGTCCAGCACGCGCTGGCCTTCCGGCGTCAGGCCCTGAAACCGGCTGCCGCGAAAGACCAGTTGCACGCCCAACTGGTCCTCCAATTGCCGGATGGCCGAGGAAAGCGAGGGCTGCGTCACCCCACACGACTCGGCCGCGCGACCAAAGTGGCGTTCGCGGGCCAAGGCGATGAACATTTCCAGCTTGTCGATCATGGGCCGCAGCCTGCCCCGGCGCGGCCCTTGCCCGCAAGCCCCCGGCACAGCGGCCTTGCCCGCAAGCCCTTGAACCCCTACCTCTGGGTCATGAAACGCTTCATCCCTTTCCTGCCGAAACCCGCCACCGTTCCGGTGATCCGCCTGTCCGGCACCATCAGCGCGGGCCAGCGCGGCCTGAGCGACGAAGGCCTTGCCCCGCTGATCGACCGCGCCTTCAAGGCAAAGCCTGCGGCGGTGGCACTTCTCATCAACTCCCCCGGCGGGTCAGCGGTGCAATCCAGCCTGATCGCCGCCCGCATCCGACGGCTGGCGGAGGAAAAGAAGGTGCCAGTGCATGCCTTTGTCGAGGATGTAGCCGCTTCCGGTGGCTATTGGCTGGCCTGTGGGGCGGATGACATCTGGGTCGATCAAAGCAGCATCGTCGGATCCATCGGCGTGATCTTCGCCAGCTTCGGTTTCCCGGAACTCCTCGCCCGCCAGGGGGTGGAGCGTCGCGTGGTCACCGCCGGCAAATCGAAAAGCTTTGCCGACCCCTTCCTGCCGCAAAAGGAGGAGGATGTGGCCCGTCTCAAGGCCCTGCAAACCCCGATCCATCAGGCCTTCATCGACCATGTGAAAACCAGTCGCGGCGCGCGTCTGAACGCGACCGCGGACCTTTTCAACGCTGATGTCTGGGTGGGCCAGGGCGCGGTTGACGTCGGGCTGGTCGACGGCGTGGCGCATATCGTCCCCAAACTGCGCGCGCTTTATGGTGAGAAGGTCAAGCTTGTCCCCTATGGCCGCAAGCGCAGCCTGATGCAGCGCTTTGGCCTTGCCATGGTGGACCAGACGCTTGGGGCCATAGAAGACCGCGCGCTTTGGGCGCGGTACGGGCTTTAAGATGCTGTTCAAGATCATCCTGGTGTTCCTTGGGCTGATGGTGCTGGTCGCCCTGATCGGCCGGGCCTTGTTCCCAAGCGCCCTGCCCCGCGTCATGCGAAAGCGCACCACCCCCCCTGTCTGCGCGAAATGCGGGCGCTATCTGATCGGCCGCAAGACCTGTGACTGTGGGGACAAGACGAAATGACGGCACTGGTGACCGGCGCGGGCAAGCGTTTGGGGCGGGCGATGGCCCTTTATCTCGCCAAGCGCGGGCATGATGTGGCGGTGCATTATGCGTCATCGTCAGCTGAGGCTGAGGCGGTCGCCAATGAGATCCGCGCAATGGGCCGCCGCGCCGTGACGGTGCAGGCCGACCTTCTGGTCGAGGCTGAGACTGAGGCCCTGATCCCCGCCGCCACCGCCGCGCTTGGGCCGCTGACCGTGCTGGTCAACAACGCCTCGATCTTCGAATACGACAGTATCGCAACCGCAACCCGCACAAGCTGGGACCGGCACATCGAATCCAACCTCCGCGCGCCTTACGTCCTGACTCAAGCCTTCGCCCGGCAATGCCCCCCGGCGGTGATGGATGAAAACGGCGAGCCTCTGGCCCAGGGCTTGGTCATCAACATGATCGACCAGCGCATCCTGAAACTGACGCCGGAGTTTTCCAGCTATACCATCGCCAAGATGGGCCTTTGGGCGCTGACCCGGACCGCCGCTCAGGGCTTGGCACCCCATGTCCGCGTCAATGCCATTGGCCCCGGCCCCACCTTGCAGGGCGCGCGGCAATCGGCC
>JAAUPC010000381.1 GCA_012036325.1 Paracoccaceae bacterium | reverse complement strand
CGGTCTGCGGGCGCGGCACGTCCGGCAGGCCCACGGTCAGGATCAGCGGCAGGCCTTGCGCCTGCAGCGCATCCAGCCGGGCTGAGAGGTCAGGGGCTTGGATCGAGGCGTTGTCCAGATAGACGACCAGGGGATGCACCGCCTCCTCCCCGTCAAGCCCGGCGCGCTGGACCGGGCGTTCGGCCCGCGACCGTACGATTTCCACGCCAAGGGCATAGGGGCCAACGTCCAGCTTTTCGATCCGGATGAAAACGCGCATCGCGGCGGGTTCAGCCAGAATGCGGTCAGCGACACGTTCTGCCAGCGTTTCCAGAAGGTTAAGACGTTCGGCAGCAAGTTCTGCGGCGATGGATTCGGTGATCCGGTCATAGGATAGGATCCGGTCAACGTCATCGGCAAGGGGGGCATCGACGGGCCGCACCTCAACCACCACGTTGAAACGCAGGCGCTGCTTGTGGCCGCGTTCCTGCTGGAAAGCGCCGATATCCGCCTCGACCAGATGGTCGCGCAGCGAAATGCGGTCACGCGGATTGCCAGTGCCCGAGGCTTCGGCCCGCGCTTCGGGATGGGCGAAGGCAAGTTCGGTGTCGGTCATCATCTGGCCCTTCGCTTTCCGCCCTCATAGCATGCGAAGGGGGCCTTCCTCCAGCGCGGGCGGCATGGCAAGGGTCAGAGACGACAGATCAGCCCGGATGGCGGTAGAAGACATGCGCCCCGATAGAGGCGGTCTGGTCAAAGCGCCGCGACCAGCCCGGCCGAACAGAGCGCGTATGGAAATGCGTGGCACCATCGGTTAACAGGCGCGGCGCCCCGTCCAGCATCGCGCGCGCAATCCGGCCCGCAAGGTCGGCGGCGCCTTTCTCGCGCATCCGGTCCGCGCGCCCATCGCAGACATAGGAAAACTGGCACCCGCCACCGCCCCGCTGCTTGACCACTCCGCAGACGCTGCGCGGGTAAAGCGGGCTGTCGACGCGGTTCAGGATCACCTCGGCCACGGCGATCTGGCCTTTCAGGCTTTCGCCACGGGCCTCGAAATACAGCGCCTCGGTCAGACATTGCCATTCGGCGTCGCCTTGCGGGGCGGGTTGCGCCATCAGCCAGGCCTCGGTCAAACCTTCCGCCGGGGGCATGCCAAGCGCTTCCGCCGAGAGGTCAGGCGCGGGCAGGACTGCCAGAACCGGTTGCGCCTGGGGCGCACCATAAAGCGCCCGCGTGAGGTCAGCGCGGTTGATCGGGCCCACATCGGCCACCGCCGCCCCCGCAACCAAAAGCAGCGCAACCGAGCGCAATACCATTCCAAAATGCATTAGACCGTTCCGTCGTTGTTTCCGAAACAGCGGAAAACCATCCGCCGTGCAAGCTGGCGGAGACCTAGTCAAAAGGGGTGAACGGGTCCACCACTGTGGCGAACACACCACAAAATTTGCGCCATTTTCGGCAGAAACTCGCCTAAGCAGCTCATGTGACTTGTGAAGAAGTGCCGCTAAGCCATTGGCCTAATTGAATTACGCCGCTCATCAACCGCAAGATGTGCTGCCGCCAACCGCGCCATCGGCACCCGGTAGGGTGAGCATGAGACATAGTCGAACCCGGCCTTGCGGCAGAACTCGATCGACTCCGGGTTGCCGCCATGTTCACCGCAGATGGACAATGTGAGGTCGGGCCGCGTCTTGCGACCCCGCTCGGCACCAATGTGCAACAGCTCTCCCACGCCATCCACGTCCAGGATGTGAAATGGGTCTTCCGGGAATACGCCCTGCCGGACATAGGTGTTCATGAAACGCCCGGCATCGTCGCGGGACAGGCCATAGGTCATCTGCGTCAGGTCATTGGTGCCAAAGGACAAAAAGGCCGCATGCTGGGCAATCTCACCCGCCCGCAGCGCCGCGCGCGGGTTCCACCATCCACGCCCAGCTTGTAGTCGAACGAGGCACCCGCCTTGGTGCGCACCATGGCGGCGACAGCGTCAATGCGGGTCTTGACCAGTTCCACCTCACGCCGGGCGCTGACGAGGGGGATCATGATCTCAGGCACGACAGGAGCCCCCCGCCGCGCACTTTCCAGCGTCGCTTCAAAGATCGCCTGCACTTGCATGTCATAGATTTCCGGCAGGACAACCCCCAGCCGCACGCCGCGCATGCCCAGCATCGGGTTGACCTCAGTCAGCGCCTCGGCCCGGCGGACGACTTCGGAAAGGGGCCGGTCCAACGCCTCGGCCAACTCGCGCAGGCCTTCGCGGGACTGGGGCAGGAATTCGTGCAAGGGTGGGTCGAACAGGCGAATGCAGACCGGCAAACCTTGCATGATTTCAAAGAGCTGCATGAAGTCATCGCGCTGCATCGGCAAAAGGCGGGCCAAGGCTGCCGCGCGGTCCAAGGCTGTGTCAGCGAAGATCATCTCGCGCATCACGATCAGGCGATCTTCGTCGAAGAACATGTGTTCCGTGCGGCACAGGCCGATGCCTTGCGCTTCGAACCTGCGCGCGGTTTCCGCATCCGCCGGCGTGTCGGCATTGGCGCGGATGCCGATATCGCGCAGCTCATCCGCCCAAGACAGAAGGCGGCGGAAGCTGTCATCCAGCGCCGGTGGCAGCATCTCGGCCGCGCCCGCCAGCGCCTCGCCTTTCGAGCCGTCCAGCGTGACCATATCGCCTTCGCGGAACACCCGGCCATCCGCAGCCGTCAGCTTCTTGTCCTTCGATTCCAGCCGCATATCCGACGCGCCCACCACGCACGGCAAGCCTAGCCCCCGCGCGATCACCGCCGCATGGCTGGTCATGCCTCCGCGTTCTGTCAGCACCGCCGCCGCCGAATGCATGCCCCGAATATCCTCGGGCGAGGTTTCGCGGCGGACCAGAATGCAGGGCTCCCCTTTCGAGGCACTGGCCTGCGCTGCCGCCGAGCGGGTCGGTCCACGAGGCCAAGTCGTGGACTGGATCCCAATGCGCAAATGCTTGCGGTCGCGCGCCGCAAGTCGAGCGCCATCGTCTGGCAGTCGGGCCGGGCCGAGGCCTTGCCCTTCGATGATGACAGCTTCGATACGGTCGTGGCCGCCTATGTTGTCACGGCGGTGCCGGACTATCGGACAGTGGTCAGTGAGATGATTCGGGTCTGCCGTCCCGGTGGCCGGATTATCATGCTCAACCACTTCAGCAACGGGAACAAAAGTGATTGCAGCTGTGGAAAAAGTGATCTCCCCGCTGACCAAGCACCTGGGCTGGCGGACGGATCTGTCGCTCAATACCGTGTTGGAAGGGACGTCGCTCCACATCGCTCGGAATCAACGCGTGAACCCATTACGGCTTTGGGCCTTGGTGGAGTGCATCAACGGTAAGGACCAGCAGACAAATGGGAATGGTGCGTCCCACTCTGTTGCAGGGTATGTGAACGGCAACGGTGCAGCCGGTTTTGCAGGATATCGAGCGCGAATTGGAGGAAGCCGCAGCGAGCCTGGGGGCCACGCGCTGGCAGACATTTTGCAGGGTGCTTTTGCCGATGCTTTGGCCGCCGATCATCACGGGTTTTGCCTGTCGTTTGC
>JAAUPC010000380.1 GCA_012036325.1 Paracoccaceae bacterium | reverse complement strand
AGCGGCCGCCTTGGCCTGCACCGCTGCGGCGATCTTCACGGTCGATTCCGGCATGGCGGTGGTGCAATCGGCCATGATCGCGCCCTTCTTAAGGCCGGCCAGGTAGTGCCGTCCGCGCGGAACACGATGTCCTCGAGCTGATTGGAATTGCCGACCACGGTGAGGATCACCTCGGAGGCGGCGGCCAGATCCGCGCGGGTTCTTGTATTCCGTGGCGCCCTTGCCGACCAGGCTGTCGACCGGCGCGCGGTTGCGGTTGGCCATCACGTTCAGCTTGTAGCCCTTGGCCAGGATGTTCTTGCCGATGCCGTGGCCCATCAGGCCGACGCCGATCAAGCCGATATTCTGGGGCGTTGCCATATCAAATCTCCTTATGCCGCGGTCCAGCCGCCGTCGATGATGAATTCCTGACCGGTCACGAATGCCGATTCATCCGACGCCAGGTACAGCGCCAGCGCCGCGACCACCGGGGCCAGTCGCTGGCAACACTCCGCCTCGGCAGGCAAGAACGCCCGGCCCGAAGTCGCGTCCCGGCCAAGGCATAGGTTCAAGGACACCCCCGCCTCAGGCCAGACGACAAAGGTCAGTTCGTCCTGCAATGTTGTCTGGTCGTAATACTCGATGAAATATCGGCTGCGATGGAACGCGTCCGGTGCAATGTCGCGCAGCCGGTACAGCCCATCCGGCGCGCGCTGAAGATGGAGATCAAAGTAGGGGTCCAGCCGGAACGCCCCGGCAAGGTAGGTCCGGTCGAGTTCAGCAAAGACCTGCGGCTGGTTGAACCGCCGATAAAGGACGAGGGGCGGCCCCGCATCGCGGTAGGCCAGGATAATCAGGTTGTCGGGCCGCGCCACGGCGAGGAACAACTCCCACAGCACCGCCTCGAACCCGTCGCGGCCAAGGCGGGTGATCGCCTCGGCCAGCCGACCCTCGGCAAGATTGGGCAGCGCCTGCATCTGCGGATACCTCATTGGGGGTATATACCCCCCGAACTGGCGTGGTTAGCCTTCCTTAGCCCATTCTGGGGGTATGGGGGGCGCATGTCCATTGCCGTCGACATCCGCGATGCCGTCAAATCCTACGGCCCGGTGACCGCCCTGCACGGCGTGTCGCTGGCGATTGCGGATAACGAGTTCTTCACCCTCCTTGGCCCCTCCGGCTGCGGCAAGACCACCCTCCTGCGTCTGATCGCGGGGTTTGAGACGATCACTTTGGGCGAAATCCGCCTCTTCGGCCAAGACATCGCACGGCTGGAGCCGAACCACCGCCCAGTGAATACCGTCTTTCAGAACTACGCCCTTTTCCCGCATCTGACGGTTATCGAGAACGTCGCCTTCGGGCTGAAGATGCAGGGCGTTGACGCCGCCACACGCCGCACCCGGGCGGGCCAGATGCTGGACATGGTGCATCTGTCGCAATTCGCCGACCGCATGCCCTCGCAACTTTCTGGCGGCCAGCAGCAGCGCGTGGCCCTTGCCCGCGCACTGGCCCCCGCGCCCAAGGTCCTCCTCCTCGATGAACCCCTCTCCGCCCTCGACCTCAAGCTGCGGCAGGCAATGCGGGTCGAACTGAAGCAGCTGCAGGAAGAGACCGGCATCACCTTCGTATTCGTCACTCATGACCAGGAAGAAGCGCTGACGATGTCTGACCGCATTGCCGTAATGTCGAACGGCCGCATCCAGCAGACCGGCACGCGCGCGAGATTTATGAGGCACCCGTCAACCGATTTGTCGCCGATTTCATCGGTGAAACCAACCTCTTGCAGGTGGACGTTGAAAGCGTCTCCGAAGGCCGCGCGACGCTGACGCTTCCCGGCGGCCACCGGATCACCTGCCCCTCGGCCAGCTCCACGACCGGCAAACACCACCTGTCGATCCGCCCCGAACGCCTGACCATCTCACCCGAGGCCGACCTTACCGCCACCGTCGACCGCGTGGTCTACCTTGGAACGGACCTGCAGGTGATCGCGCATCTTGAGGGCGGCCAGCCCATCACGCTCCGCCTCCAGAACGCCGCCCGCACCACCCCGCCTGACCCCGGCCAACGCATCGGCCTCCATCTGGAGGAAGGCGCCGCCCGCCTTCTGGTGGACTGATGGCCGGCCCCGGAAACATCCCCCCGCCCACCGGCGACACCGGCTACCGCAGCCTGATCGGTCCGCTCCTCTTGCCCACCTGGGCGGTGATCGGGATCTTCATGGTGCTTCCCGTCCTTCTGATGGCCGTCTATTCCTTCCTGACCAAGGAATTCCGCGGCGGCGTCATCTGGGACTTCACCCTTGCCGCCTATGACCAGTTCTTCGTCACCCGTGGCCTCTTCGGCGATGAACCGGCGCAGATCGAATGGACCTATATCAACATCTTCTGGCGGTCGATCTGGCAGGCGGGGCTGGCGACAATCCTTTGCCTGTTGATCGGCTTTCCGACCGCCTGGTTCATCGCCACACGGCCCGCGCAGAGCCGTGGCCTGTGGCTCTTCCTGATCACCATCCCCTACTGGGTCAACCTTCTGATCCGCACCGTCAGCCTGAAATTCCTGATCCGCGACAACGGCCCCCTGAACGAAAGCCTGATGGCGATCGGCCTGATCGACGGCCCCTTGCCTTTGGTCAACACCAACCTCGCCGTGCAATTGGGCCTCTTCTACAGCTACCTGCCCTTCATGGTGCTGCCGATCTACGCCGCGGTCGAGCGCTACAACTTCGCCCTCAGCGAAGCCGCCGCCGACCTTTACGCCAGCCGTTGGGCCACCTTGCGCGAAATCGTGCTGCCAGTTGTGAAGCCGGGCATCATCGCGGGCTGCATTCTGGTCTTCGTCCCCTCCCTCGGTGCCTTCCTTGCGCCTGACCTTCTGGGCGGGGCCAAGACCTTCATGATCGGCAGCCTGATTGATGAGCAGTTCAAAGGCAGCCAAGGCAACTGGCCCTTTGGTGCTGCGGTGGCGATGATCCTGATGACGCTCGTCCTCATCGTCCTCCTCGTCCACACACCATTTGAGTTCAAGCTCCAGGTGCGCTTAGGGCGGCGCCGCGTCCCCGACCTGCACCACCAGCTCCTGCAGCGAGTGGCGACTCAAGGCGGCGCTGATGCGGGCGTGCTTGAGCTGCGGCCAGGCTTGTCATCGGTAGCTGGCCAAAATAACGCATTACCTGGGCATTGCCCATGATGCGAAAAAACCGTATTGGCGTCTTCTGAGCGTGGTTCGCGTAGAATGAAGCGCTCAGTTTCCAGGGTTGGAAAGCTGGCAAAGGCCGTTGAGAGGGTCAATTGTGGCATAGGAGTTCCTACTTTGTGCTATTTGACACGAAGCCTTCAGAGTGGTAGATTATCGTTGTCAGCACAAGTATACAATTGTTTGGTATCGATACATAGCTAGAGAGCAGGTGGCCGATGGCTCCCCTGACCGAGCATATCGTTCTGCGCGATCTCGATATCCCCAATATCGCCGATTTCGATGTCTATTTGCAACACGGTGGCTACGAAGCATGGCAATCCGCCGTGAAGGAAAAGACCCCGGTTGATGTAATTGAGACTGTCAAA
>JAAUPC010000379.1 GCA_012036325.1 Paracoccaceae bacterium | reverse complement strand
CCGGGGCCGCCGCGCGCGGCCTTGGGACAGCCCGCTTGGCACTTTACGCCACCCTGGTCCTGAAACCGGTGGAACCGCCGGAGACGGTTGCCCTTCGTTCCTTCGCCGCCGCCCTTGCCTTGCGCGATGCCTGCGTGGCGCTGACCGGCCTGCACGACAGCTTTGCCTTGAAATGGCCGAACGACGTGCTTTTGAACGGCGGCAAACTTGCGGGGATCCTGCTGGAAAGCGTGGGCCTTGGCACGGCCAGCCCGGTTCTATGCATCGGGATCGGCGTCAACCTGAATGCATCGCCTGACCCTGCCACGGTCGAACCCGGCGCGGTGCCCCCTGTCAGCCTGCTGCAAGACACCGGCCACCGCATCACGCCCGAGGCCTTCCTTGACGCCCTTGCCCCCGCTTATGCCGCATGGGAGGCGCGTTTCCAGACCCATGGTTTCGCCCCTTTGCGCGAGGCCTGGCTGGCCCACGCCGCCCGCCTGGGAGAGCCGATCCGCGCCCGGACCGGCAGCCAGACCCGCGACGGCATCTTCCAGACCATCGACGCGCAAGGCAACCTGATCCTTGGCACGCCCGCAGGCCCCCTTGCCATCCCCGCCGCCGAGGTGTTCTTTTGACCCGAGCCGGGCACGATTTTTCTGCGAAAAATCGCGGTTCGCTGACCACATAACGGGGTGCCCATGCTTCTGGCCATCGATTGCGGCAACACCAACACCGTGTTTTCCATCTGGAACGGCACGCGCTTCATTGCCACTTGGCGCATCGCCACCGATCACAAGCGGACGGCGGATGAATATTTCGTCTGGCTCTCCAGCCTACTGGGGCTGACGAAGACCGAAGCCACGGTGACGGAGGCGATCATCTCCTCGACCGTCCCGCGGGTGGTCTTCAACCTGCGCGTCCTGTGTGACCGCTACTTCGGTTGCCGCCCGCTGGTTGTCGGCAAGCTTGACTGCAAGCTTCCCGTTCCGCCGCGCGTGGATCAGGGCACCACTGTCGGCCCCGACCGCCTGGTCAACACGGTCGCAGGCCATGACCGGCACGGCGGCAACCTGATCGTCGTCGATTTCGGCACCGCCACCACCTTTGACGTGGTGGACACTGACGGCGCCTATGTGGGCGGAGTCATCGCGCCCGGTGTCAACCTGTCGCTTGAGGCCCTGCACAACGCTGCCGCCGCCCTGCCGCATATCGACGTGGCGAAACCAGACCGGGTGATCGGCACGAATACGGTGGCCTGCATGCAGTCTGGGGTGTATTGGGGCTATGTCGGGCTGATCGACGGCATCATTGGCGCCATCAGGCGCGAACGGGACCGGCCCATGAAAGTTATTGCGACCGGGGGGCTTGCCTCTCTTTTCGCCCAGGGAACAACGCTATTTCAATCTATCGAGGATGATCTGACGATGCATGGCCTCGTCCTGATCCACGATTACAACAAGGATACCACATGACTGTGAACCGCCTGATCTACCTTCCCCTCGGCGGTGCCGGGGAGATCGGCATGAACGCCTACGTCTACGGCTACGGGCCTGCCGGCAAGGAACGGCTGATCCTGGTCGACCTTGGGGTCACCTTCCCCGACATGGACGGCTCGCCGGGCGTGGATCTGATCATGCCCGACATTTCCTGGCTTGCGGAACGGGCTGACCGGCTGGAAGCGATCTTCATCACCCACGCGCATGAAGACCATATCGGCGCCATCGGCCGGCTTTGGCCGCAACTGCAGAAGAAGATCTACTGCCGCCGCTTCACCGCGACCATTGGCCGGCTCAAGTTTGATGAGGCGGGCCTACCGGTTGACCAGATCGTCACGGTCGAGGCGCGCCCTGCAACGGTTGAGGTGGGGCCGTTCAAGGTACAGTTCGTCCCCGTGTCGCATTCGATCCCGGAAAGCTCGGCCCTGGTGATTGACACGGCTGCCGGCCGTATCTTCCACAGTGCGGATTTCAAGATCGACCACAACCCTGTGGTGGGTGAGGCCTGGGAAGACGCCCGCATTGCCGAGATCGTCAAGGAACGCCCGGTCAAGGCGATGATGTGCGATTCGACGAACGTGTTTTCTACCCATGAAGGCCGGTCGGAAAGCACCCTTGGCCCGGCCTTGACTGACCTGATCAAGGGTGCCTCCGGCATGGTCGCCGCCACCACCTTCGGGTCGAACGTCGCCCGTCTGAAGACGCTGGCCGAAGCGGCCCGCGCGGCTGACCGCACGATCTGTGTCCTTGGCCGGTCGATGAAGAAGATGATCGGCGCAGCGGAAGAGACGGGGGTTCTGTCGGGCTTTCCCCGCACCGTTAGCCCGGAAGAGGCGCTGGAAATCCCGCGCAAGAACCTGATGCTTCTGGTCACCGGCAGCCAGGGTGAACGCCGCGCCGCCAGCGCGCAGCTTAGCCGGGGCAAATACCTTGGCCTGCAGATGAAAGAGGGGGATACGTTCCTTTTCTCCTCCAAGACCATTCCAGGCAATGAACGCGACGTGTTGCGCATCTGGAACGCCTATTCGGAAATGGGCGTGAATGTGGTCGATGACGCGGGCGGCAAGTATCACGTCTCGGGCCACGCGAACCGCCCGGACCTGGAGCATGTCCACCGCCTTGTCCTGCCCGACATGCTGATCCCGATGCACGGCGAACACCGCCACTTGCGCGAACATGCCCGGATCGCGACCGAGGCGGGGATTGCCGCGACCGTGGCCGTCAACGGCATGATGATCGACCTCAGCGGCGACGTGCCCGAAGTGGCGGAATACATCGAGACAGGCCGCGTCTACCTTGACGGCACCGCCCTGATCGGCGCGCTGGACGGCGTGGTCCGCGACCGGATCCGCATGGCGCTGAACGGCCATGCGCTGGTGACCGTGATCCTGGATGAAACCGACCAGCCGATGGGTGAGCCCTGGGTCGAGCTTATGGGCCTGCCCACCACCGGCCGCGGTGACCGCCCGCTGGTTGAGACGATCGAGGCGGAGTTGGCCGATTTCATCGATCGCGCCGGGAAGAAGCTTCTGAAGGACGATGCCAAGCTTGAAGAGGAGATCCGCAAGGTCCTGCGGCAGATCGCCATGGAAGAGATCGGCAAGAAACCTGAAGTGACAGTCGTGATCAGCCGCCTCGTCGCCGAATAGGTCGGAACCAGAAAACGCATAAGGCCCCGACACTGTCGGGGCTTATGCGTTTCGGGGCGTAAGATCAGCCCTCCGATCAGCCCTCCGATCAGCCCTCCGATCAGCCCTCCGATCAGCCCTCTGTGCCGGTCGCTGGTTCTTCAACCTCGTCCAAGGTCACGGTCTTGATGGCAAAGCTGCGCAGGATGAAATCCGGCACATGGTCGCCCATCCCCACAACTGCGGGCCCAAGGTCCCGGTCGCGCCGATAGTCACGCGCCCGATCATCCCGGGACCGGTCATCGCGCTGGCGGTCATCCCGGGGCCGGTCCTCACGCGGACGTTCGTCCCGTTGCGCCCATCGCGCCGATCACGCCCATCCCGCCGACTGTCGGTGCGTTCGGGTCGGCCCCCGGAACGGACCTCATTCCGGACCTCT
>JAAUPC010000378.1 GCA_012036325.1 Paracoccaceae bacterium | reverse complement strand
CGCGGGCGGCCCATGCGCTGTCCGGCGGGCAGCGGCAGCGGGTGGCCTTGGCGCGGGCGCTGATCCTGAAGCCTAAAGTGCTTTTGCTGGACGAGCCTTTGTCAGCCCTCGACAAGAAGATGCGCGAGCATATGCAGGTCGAACTGATCAAGCTGCAGCGTCAGGTGGGGATTACCTTCATTCTGGTGACGCATGACCAGGAAGAGGCGCTGGTCATGTCTGACCGGATCGCCGTGATGTTTGAAGGCGAGATTGCCCAGCTGGCCGACCCCGAAACGCTGTATCGTCGCCCGGCCACCAAGAAGGTCGCGGACTTCATCGGGACGATGAACTTCATTCCGGCCGAGATCGTGTCGGAAACCGGCAATGCGGTCGAGGTGGATGCCAAGGGCTTGGGCCGCGTCATGCTGGACATCGCCCAGGCCCCCGCCAAGACCGGCGAAAGCCCGGTCGTTGGCCTGCGCCCTGAGACTCTGACGCTGCTTTACGATGACCAGAAAGCCAGTGAGCGGGAAACGGATGGCGTGATCGACGAGGTGATCTACTTCGGCGACATGACCTATTACGACGTCTATCTGGGTGGCACGGATGTCGAAGTGCGCCTCTCGATGCGCAACGTCCCCGGTCGCCCGGTGCTGGATGTCGGCACCAAGGTCCGCGTCGCCTGGAGCCCAAGCGCGCTGGTTCTGTTCCGCTGAACGTCTGATTTTCGCAGAAAATCAGTGCACGAGTTTTCTGCGAAAACTCGCGGTTACCGGTCGGGCGCGATGAGGCCCAGTCCGCGCAGATAGATCCCGATGCCGGTTTCCAGAAGATCCTCTGGCGCCCAAGGTTGCGGGCCGCCATTGCCCCGTAAGAACAACTCGACCACGCCATGGCTGACCGCCCAGACATGGGCCGAGATCATGCTGGCCGGGGGTCGCCGCTCAACTGGCAGGGCCTGCGAGAGGTGCGTCGCTGCGCGGTCCATCGTGGCGCGAGCCTTGGCGGACACATTGGCAAGGTCCGGATGCTGGCCCGGCTGCAGCCCGCTTTCGAACATCGCCTGATAGTGCCCCGGATACTTGCGTGCAAAGGCGAGGTAAGCGCGCCCCGTCGCTTCGAACGCGGCAAGGGGGGTGGGGCGGCCTTCGTCATACGCGTATTCCAGAAGGGCCGCGAAGATGTCGAACCCCTGCCGCGCAACCTCGGCCAGAAGGTCATCACGTCCGGCGAAGTGGCGGTAGACGGCGGCGGGGGTCACATCGGCGGCCTTCGCAGCCTCGGACAGGGTAAAGCCCTGCGGACCTTTGCCCGCGATCAAGGTCAGCGCGGCCTCGACCAGGGCCTGGCGCAGGTTGCCGTGGTGATAGCCGCGCTTCACGTCAGTCCTTCGGCCGTAAGGCAGGTCCGCCGCAAATCTTGCCATCGATCTTGCCGATGGCCTTGGCGTCCTTGCCGGCATAGTCCACCGCGCCCAGAAGTGTCTGGATCGCTGCGATCCGCGCGCGCTTCTTGTCGTCAGACAGGATCACCGTCCAGGGCGCGTGCTTGAAGCTGGTCTTCTTCATCGTCTCATCGATGGCGGCGCAGTAATCGTCCCATTTGGCCAGCCCGTCGACGTCAATCTGGCTGAGCTTCCATTGCTTCAGCAAATCCCTCTCACGGTCGAGGAAGCGTTTCAGCTGTTCGGCGCGGCCGACCTCAAGCCAGATCTTCAGGAAGATGATCCCCTCATCCGCGATCATCTGTTCGAATTCAGGCAATTGGCGGAAGAACTTCGCGCGCTGGTCGGGGGTGCAGAAGCCGAACACATGTTCAATCATCGCGCGGTTGTACCAGCTGCGGTCGTAAAGCGCGATTTCGCCTTTGGCAGGGAACCAGTCGACATAGCGTTGGAAGTACCACTGCTGGCCTTCGCGCTCCGTCGGCTTTGGCAGAGCCACCACCGTCGCCTGACGCGGGTTCATGTTTTCGGTGACCGCCTTGATGGTCCCGCCCTTTCCAGCGGCATCGCGGCCTTCGAAGATCACGATCACCCGCTGCCCGCTGGCCTTGATCGCGGCTTGCATCTTGGCAAGTTCGATCTGCAGCGCCTCCATCTGGGCGTCGTAATCCTTGCCCTTCATCTCCTCCCGGTAGGGGTAGGAGGCGGTCATGATCTCGTCCTTGCCGGCCTTCTCAATGGCCTTGCGCACCGCGGGGGGAGCACCTTCGCGGAAATAGCGGCTGATGGCGCCGTCGAATGGCAGGTTCATGGTCATCCCTCCGGGTTTGGCGCCAGTATGGCGATTGGGCCGGTCAGCGCAATGCGGCGCGGTCGATGGCGTCGATCACGGTCTGGCTGTGGCCGTGGTGCGGCATGTGACCCGCCCCGTCGATCACCGTCAGGGTGACATTGGGCAGAAGCTTCGCCAGTGGGCCAGAGTGGATGGCCAAAGGCACCACAGTATCGGCGCTTCCATGGACCAGCTCCACTGGCAGGGTTAGGCCGGGATAGCGCGGCTCCATCGTGACCAGTTCGGCCCGCAGGGCGTTCACCTGCGCGGTGTTGGCGGCAAGGGTCTGGCGGCGCAGGGTCAGGGCGGTGCCAAGATGGGCCTCATACCCCGGCGGCACCGGATCGGGCGCGAAGACGGCGCTGGTGGCCATCATCGCGGTATGCGGCAGCAATTCCGACATTGAGACGGCGCGCGCCCATGGCGCAACCGATGTGCTGATGCTGCCCTTTGAGGCCAATATCGTCCGGCAGCGGCTGCGCGCATTGATTCGTCTTGGCATGCTGCGCGGGGAGGCGGGGGCCACGGCCCCATCGCGGCCCCTTTGCTTGCTCGGTATCGGCGTCGACCCGGCGCTGGTGGCTGCGCATGGTAGTGATGGCTCGGCGTGCGTGCCCATGGACAATGCCGCGCTGGTTCACGCGGCCCAAGGCCATTTCGACGCTTTCCTGATTGGCTGCCAGCCAGCGGCGCAAGCCAGCACGCTTCTGCGCCAGCTGCGCGCCATTGACCGCGTGCGCACCACGCCAGCAATGGTCGTGGTTGGTGCCGGTCAGCAGGCAGCCATTGAGTCCATTTTCGCAGCCGGCGCTGTGGACCAGATTGCGGGAGATGCATCCGGCGATGAATTCGCGCTGCGGCTCGGCGCCATCTGTGAGCGCAAGGATTTGCTGGCTGCATTGCAGGCCCGCAGCCAGAACCACCAGAGCGTCAATGGCCTCGACACTGCAACCGGGCTTCAGGGCGCCGACTTCTGCAGAAGGCCCTCAAAGGCACGGCCGCCCGCATGGCCGCACAGGGCAAGCCGTTATCGTTGATGGTTATAGGCATTGATTGGCACCCCGGACCTTGCCCCGCGCGATGCCATGCCCGAATCGATCATGCGGCCGGTGGCCGATGTTTTACGCCGCTCTTTGCGTGGCTTTGATCTGGCCTGCCGGATTGGCAGTGACAGTTTTGCCATTCTGATGCCCGGCGCTTCCGCCGAAGGCGCGCGCAATGCCGCAAGCCGCCTGTGCGCGGAAATCGGTGCGGAAAAAGTGCGGGTCACCGAAAGCGCAAAGACGGTAGT
>JAAUPC010000377.1 GCA_012036325.1 Paracoccaceae bacterium | reverse complement strand
GGCCATAGGTCTTGGCGGGCGGCGCGCACCGGGCGGGGCCTGTTCGCGGTTGTAGCAGCCAAGGCCCACAACCTCGAACCCGATTTCGCGCGCGGCGATCCGGGCGGCAGCGATGGCGTGGGTGCCGTCGCCAAAGATGAAAACGCGTTTGCCGGTCAGGTAGGTGCTGTCCACCGATGCCGCATACCAGGGCTGACGCAGTCCGGACTCGGGCGGAAGGGGCAGGCCGGTGATCGTGGCAACCTCGGCCAGGAAATCGCGGGTGGCCTGGGTGCCGATGGGCACAACGCGGGTGAAGGGCTGGTTCAGCGCCTTTTCCAGATGCCGGGCGGCGGTCTCGGCCGTTTCGGGATACATCAGCACGTTGAAATGTGCCGCCCCCAGGCGGGCGATGTCGGCAGGCGTCGCATCCAGAGGGGCGCAGACATTGACGGTGATGCCCATCGTCCCAAGAAGCCGGGTCAGTTCGGTCACGTCATCGCGGTGACGAAACCCAAGGGCTGTCGGGCCGATCAGGTTGCAGGTGACGCTTTCCGTGCGGGGCAGGGGCCGCGCCAGCGCCTTGACGATCTGGAAGAACGTCTCATCCGCGCCGAAGTTTTCCTTGCGGCTGTAAGAGGGCAATTCCAGCGGGATCACCGGGATCGGCAGGTTCAACGCCTCGGCCAGACCCCCGGGGTCATCCTGGATCAATTCGGCAGTGCAAGACGCGCCGACGATCATCGCTTGCGGCTGGAACCGGGTGAAGGCGTCGCGGGCGGCGTCCTTGAAGAGGTTCGCCGTGTCCGCCCCAAGGTCGCGGGCCTGAAAGGTCGTGTAGGTGACCGGCGGGCGATGGTTGCGCCGTTCGATCATCGTGAAAAGAAGGTCAGCGTAGGTGTCACCCTGCGGGGCGTGCAGGACATAGTGCAGCCCCTTCATCGCCGTCGCGATCCGCATCGCACCAACATGGGGCGGGCCTTCATATGTCCACAAGGTCAGCTTCATGGCCGACCTCCGGGGCGCTGCCCCGGACCCCGGGATATTTGTGGACGAAGAATGTGCAGGATCATTCCGCAGCCTCCGGGGTCAGAAGGGCGTGGCGGCGAAGCGGCCTTGCGAAAAGGCCAGCCAGATCAGCGGCTTGTTCGTAGAAGTGGACGGGGGTGAACACCAGTTCAATCGCCCATTTGGTGGCCAGCCCCTCGGCCTCCAAGGGGTTGGCAAGGCCAAGGCCGCAGACCGTCAGGTCCGCCCGCGCCGCGCGGGCGCGGTCAAGCTGCAGTTCGACGTCCTGCCCTTCCGAGATGGTGGGGCCATGCGGCAGAAGCGCCAGTTCCGGTGCCATCAGTTCGCGGTGCAGATAGGGGGTGCCAACCTCCACCGGGATCATGCCGCATTCACGCGCCAGGAACCGGGCGAGGGGAATTTCCAGCTGGCTATCGGGGAAGAAGAAAATCGACTTGCCGCGCAGGGTTTCGGCCACCGCGGCGACGGCTTTCTGTGCCCGGGCGCGGGGCGCAGCAAGGACGCTGTCCACGCGGGCGCGGTCAAGGCCAAGGGCATCAGCCACGGCGTGGAACCAGAGGGTGGAACCTTCCGCGCCAAACGGGAAGGGGGCGGAAATCGGGACTGCGCCGCGCTTGATCAGGGCGGCGTGCGTGCTGCCAAGGAAAGGCTGCACCAGGATGAAGCGCGTGTTCGGACCCACGGGCGGCAGGTCGGTTGACCGGCGGGCGGGCAGGGTGCGGACGGGGCCTGCGCCCATCGCAGCCAGCAGCGACAGCATCTGGTCTTCGACCACATCGGGCAGCGCGCCGACCACCAGAAGTTCGGCCGCCTCCGTGGCAGGCAGGCCGGGAACCATCGAGGCAAGGCAGGCGTCTTCGCCTTCGGTGAAGGTCGTCTCGATCCCCGAGCCGGAGAAGTTCAGCACCCGCACATTCGGCGCATGGATACCGTCCAGCCGCTCTGCCGCGCGAGCTAGGTCGATCTTGATGACTTCGGACGGGCAGGAGCCGACAAGGAACAACTGCCGGATGTCCGGGCGGCGGGACAGAAGGCGCGCGACCTCACGATCCAGCTCCATATTGGCATCGGCCAGACCGGCAAGGTCTTTCTCTTCGAGAATCGCCGTGCCGAAGCGCGGCTCGGCGAAGATCATCACCCCGGCGGCAGCTTGCAGGAGATGCGCACAGGTGCGGGAGCCGACGACAAGGAAAAAAGCGTCCTGCATTTTCCGGTGCAGCCAGATGATGCCGGTCAGGCCGCAGAACACCTCACGCTGGCCACGCTCTTTCAGGACGGGGGTGTCAGTGCAGCTGCGGAATGGGGTATCGAGGCTCATGCTGCGACCCCTTGGTCTGACGCCTGATCCAGCCGCGCAAGGCGCAGTTTGCGCAGGAACTGTCCGGCGTTGATGACATAAGTGGCATAGGCAGCCAGCGTCACGAACATCAGCTGATGCGGTGTCATCGCCCCGGTCCACAGCGCCCAAAGATACAAGGAATGCAAGGCGATGACGGCGAAACTGAACACGTCTTCCCAAAAGAAGGCAGGGGCGAAAAGATACTGGCCGAAGACCACTTTCTCCCAGATCGCGCCGGTCACCATGATCAGGTAAAGGAACCCGGTCTTCACCAGGATCGACACGGTCGCGGCCGTGTAGCCGTCACCCGTCCAAAGGAACCGCAAGACCAGAACCAACGACACCGCAAAGGCCAGAAACTGTGCCGGAGCAAGCACACCCTGGACCAGGTCCAGCGCGACGCATCACGCCGGGCGCGCTGTTCGGCGGTGTAGAGCCGGAAGCCCGTGCCTGTCGGCAAGCTTGTGGTCTGGGTCATCTGCATCAAGCTTACGTCATCCCCAAGGTGCTCTCACAAGCGGTGAACTGTCGCCAAGACTAGACAGGTCAGCGGAAGTGTCAATCAAAACTTACACACCTTCGCAGCGGCGTCTGACACGCTTCTTTGGTCCGTATCTGCCAAAAAATCGTTGAAATGCAGAGAAATTCAGCGATCTCGGCGGGGATCGGCGCAAGGAATGCCGGCTTTTCGTCGGAAGTGTCAATTTGCTTTGACATTGCCCCGACCATGGCGGACAGTGATGGAAACGCTGCGCGGGATATTCCTGGCGCGGCTCTGGGCTGAAGGCCGGCAATCACGCCGGGCGCGGCCCGGTTGGAGTGGCGGAATGCGCGACAGCCAGCATGGCGGGCGGGGTGACCGGGCCAGAAGCGGCCTGGCTGGGTTGGCGCGGACGGTCGTTGCGCGCCTTGTCGCTCGTGACGGTGCTGCGGAAAGCGTGGTGGATCAGGCGATGGTCGCGGAGATCAGCAGCAGCCTGTCCGGCCGGATCGAGATGATGAGCCGCGCGGTATGCCTGATGTGGTGGCGAGGGTTCGCGCCACTCATGCGGCGGCCTCGGCCAGCTTGGCGAGGTCCACATTGCCGCCGCACAGCAGGATGCCGACCCTCTCGCCGGGGGAGGGCACATAGGCTCCGCTCAGAATTGCCGCAAAGGCCGCAGCCCCACCGGGCTCCGACGCCAGCCGGAAATCCTGCCACAGC
>JAAUPC010000376.1 GCA_012036325.1 Paracoccaceae bacterium | reverse complement strand
CCTGTCCCTGTCGGTCGAGGTGGGCGAGGCGATCCGCCGCGGCAAGCTGCCCGGTGCCACGCCCGACGATGCCGCGACAGCGGGCGGCATTGTGGCTTTGGCCATGGGCAAGATGGGCGCGGGAGAGCTTAACTATTCCTCGGATATCGACCTGGTCTGCCTCTTTGACGAAACCCGATACCCGGGCGTCGAACATGAGGCGCGGGCGGTCTTCATCAAGGTCGCGCGGCGGATGACGGCGATCCTGTCGGATGTGACCGATGGCTATGTCTTCCGCACCGACCTGCGCCTGCGCCCCGATGCCAGCGTGACGCCGGTCTGCCTGTCGATGGCCGCCGCCGAAGCCTATTATGAAGCCGAGGGCCGCACCTGGGAGCGTGCTGCCTATATCAAGGCCCGGCCCTGTGGCGGCGACCTTGCGGCGGGCAACCGGTTCCTGAAGACCCTGACCCCTTTCGTCTGGCGCAAGCATCTCGATTTCGTGGCGATCCAGGACGCGCATGACATGCGTCTGCGCATCCGCGACCACCGGGGCCTGCACGGGATCACCGTTGAAGGGCATGACCTGAAACTGGGCGCCGGTGGCATCCGCGAGATCGAGTTCTTCACCCAAACCCGCCAGCTGATTGCCGGAGGCCGCGACCCCGCCTTGCGCGACCGCACCACGCTGGGCGGGTTGGCCGCCCTTGCGGGCAAGGGCTGGATCCCGCCCGAGGTGGCGGAAGAGTTGACCGAGCTTTATCGCGCCCACCGCGAGGTGGAGCATCGCTTGCAGATGGTGAACGATGCCCAGACCCATCAGATGCCCGGCACCGCCGATGGAGTTGCGCGCATCGCGGCCTTCTGCGGCCAGACGGAGGCTGACTTCCGCCGGGGCCTTCTGGACCGGCTTCATCGCACAGACCGCTTGACCGAAGGCTTCTTCTCACCCGCCGAGGCTGAGGCTGGACCTGCCTTGTCCGATAGCGCGCGGGAAATCACCAAGGCCTGGGAAAGCTACCCTGCGCTGCGGTCAGACCGGGCGCGGGCCATCTTTCGCCGGTTGCGGCCCAAGCTGCTGCGCGAATTGGCGCGCGCCGCCAACCCGGATGAGGCGCTGGTGGCGCTCGACGGGTTTCTGGCGGGCTTGCCGTCCGGGGTGCAGATTTTTGCGCTTTTCGAGGCGAATCCGCCGCTGGTGGAGTTGATCATCGACATTGCCGGGTCGGCCCCCGGCCTTGCGCGCTATCTGTCGCGTAACGCAAGCGTGCTGGACGGGGTGATCGGCGGCAGTTTCTGGGGGATATGGCCCGGGGTGGCGGGCCTGCGGGTGGAATTGTCGGCCCGGCTGGCGCTGGCCACGGATTATGAAGCACGGCTGGATGCCGCCCGGCGGTGGATGAAGGAATGGCATTTCCGCGTGGGGGTGCACCATCTGCGCGGGCTGATCGACGGGTTCGAGGCCGCCAAGAACTATGCTGACCTCGCCGAGGCGGTGGTGGCCGGGATCTGGGATGTGGTGACCGCAGATTTCGCAAGGAAGCACGGGCCAATGCCGGGGCGCGGGGCGGTGGTGCTGGGTATGGGGTCGGTCGGCGCGGCGCGGTTGAATGCGGGGTCGGACCTCGACCTGATCGTGATCTATGACGCGGGCGCGGTTGAGGTGTCGGACGGTCCGCGCCCCTTGGCCACGCGGCCCTACTATGCGCGGTTGACGCAAGGGTTGGTCACGGCGCTGACCGCGCAGATGCCGGAGGGGCGGCTCTATGAGGTGGACATGCGGCTTCGCCCTTCGGGCCGGCAAGGGCCGGTGGCGACCAGCTTGCACAGCTTCACCACCTATCAGGAGGCCGAGGCCTGGACCTGGGAGCACCTCGCCCTGACGCGGGCGCGGGTGCTGGCAGGCGATGGCGCGCTTGGGGCCGAGGTTGAGGGGTTCCGCCGCACGCTTCTGGCGCAGAAGGGGCAGGGGCCCTTGATACGGTCTGACGTGGCGGCGATGCGGGACCGGGTGCAGGGCGCGAAACCGGCGCTGGGGGTCTGGGACGCCAAGAACGGTCCGGGGCGGATCATGGACATCGAGCTTGCGGCGCAGACGATTGCGCTTCTGTCCGGCAGCCCGGCGCGGGGGGTGGAACGCCAGATCGCGGCGGGGGTGGGCCGTCACATGCCGGAATCGGATGCGCAGGCGCTGCTGATGGCCTACAGGATGCTGTGGCGGCTGCATGCTGCGGCGCGGCTGCTGACTGATGGGCTCCTTGAGATGGACAGCATCGGTGAGGGTGGCCGGGCCTTCGTGTTGCGGGAAACCGGGGCCATTGATCAGGCTACGCTGGAGGCTGGACTGCAGCAGGCGATCACGGCGGCGGCGGCGGCGATCGACCGGTTGGTGGGTGCCACTGGGGGCAAGCATGGGGAGACGGGCGATGAACCTGACTGAGGCCGACCCGAAGGGTCTGGTGCGCGAAAGCTACCGGATCGAGGGGATTTCGCTGGCCGAATGCCGGTCGATCTTCATCGACTGGGCCTTGTCGGTGCCGCCGGGGATTTCCGTCCCCGATGCGGTGCGCACCCTGGTCAAGAACCGCCAGGCGACGACGCCGATCACCCTGGATGGCAACGGCTGCGCGCTGATGTCGGGCGCCAACACCAACGGCATCAACGCCACCGAGCGGATGGCGATCGTGCAGCAGCTGCAGCGTTCGCCGGGTGGCGCCGCGGGCACGGCGACCGATTTTTCCGCAACCTCAACACGCTGGCCATCGTCATGGAGATCGACAAGCAGCTGCTCACCAATGGCGGGCCCATCATCAGTGTCTGGGGCGGCACGCACAAGAAGTAAGGAGCGACCGACTATGAAGCGAATATTACTGCCTTGCATTGCGATGCTTCTTGGTGCGATCGCCGGTTGCTCTGCCGACGATAAGTGCGCCAACGTTTCCTGCGGTACGGGTGAGATGTGCGACTCGGCGAGCGGCGCCTGCCTGAGCGCCTGCGGCATGCTGGTGTGCACCAACGGCCAGACCTGCGAAGCCGCAATCGGCATGTGCGTCAATCCGATGGCGCCGACGCCGGGTGCGCTGATCGATCGCATGGGCCGCCGGCCGTCAACACCGCGCTGACCAACCCCTTCCGATCTGTACAGGCCGAACGGCGCGGCCGCCTCGGCCATTCCCTGGCGGCGTCGGTCTTCCTCGTCCACCATGCGCTTCAGCAGATCGTCATAGGCATCGATGCGGCGGTCGCGGAGAAAGGGCCAATGCGTGCGGGTGACGTCGACCTTGGTCATATCGATTTGATGGTGCAGGAGGGCTTTTTATTCAAACCGCACCGATTTGATTCGCACCGCCATACGCAATCAGCTCGATCGACACGCGGATGTCGTCAAACAGACAGTGGCACGCAAGACGCTTGACCTGGGCCTGCGCCATTACAGTCGTGACGACCTCGAGGCAGTACGTGCCGCTCGCCAAACGCTTAACCTGAACGTGCTTGGATTGGTCAGCATAGCGGCCGACGTTCCCGCCGAGCTGGCACGCGCCACCATATCGTCGATTTTCCGTACTGGGAGCACT
>JAAUPC010000375.1 GCA_012036325.1 Paracoccaceae bacterium | reverse complement strand
GGCCTCCGAATAGCTGCCGTAGGCGGTGAGCCCCTTCATGATCTTGTACGTGCCGCCCACCATCGGGTTGAAGCGCTCATAGGTGCTGCTGACGTTGAGGTCGGGCAGATACCCCTCCCCATTGTCCGTCAGCGAACCCGAGGCCGGCGCTCGAGCATCGGCCGCAATACCTCTCCCGCCTGCAGCCAAGGCAACGCCGGCCGCTGCCATTCCCATTGCGGCACGCCTCGAAACTGTCGTCATTCGACTTCCCCCGTTGGATGACTGGCTCAAATCTCGCGGCTCTGCAATCCCTGCACACTGCCGAAGAAATGGCCGCGATGCGTGGTAAGAGAGTCGAAGATGTGCTGCCCTTCTGGGAACGCGCCGCGCTGCACAAGAATGTTGAGATTATCGCTGCGCCAAAAGCCGCCGTAACGGAGGCGGACGATGACTAAGAAACTGCGCGTTACGCAGGTGAAAAGCGGTATCGGCTATGTTAAGGACCAGAAGGCGACGCTGCGGGCGCTGGGGTTCTCTCGGATGGCGATCCTGACGTCGTTCCTGCTGGAGGCGCTCCTCTTGTCCTTGATCGGCGGTGTGGTCGGCGCGCTTGCAGCAAGAGCTCCAGGCGGCGCGCCCCGAGCACCCAGGCTGACGCTTCCAGGTGTCGAGACGCGCTACACGGCGAACACCTCCGAAGAGCCTCTACCCGCTGATCTTCGCCCTGCGGCGCGTCGGCGGCTACGACGTGATCCACGCCAACGACCAGTCCGGTGCGTTCCTGGCCCTGCGCCACCGCCTGCGGCACGCCCGCGAGTTCGTAGACACGACGCACATACGGAAACTCCACCAGCGGCGTGTTCTTCGTCCAGTCGCCGCCCACGACCGAACTGCGCGACCGGATGATCGAAGAATTCGAGATGATCAAGTCGGGCTTCTGATTCAGGCCCTCAGACAGTCGGAACGCCCGGGGGAAACCTCGGGCGTTTTGGTTTGTGCATCAACCGCATCCCGCACGCTTAAACAGCATTTCCATCTTGACTTACCCCCCCGGTTGCGCCCCCTTCCCCTAGGTCATGTTGACAAATGGCGGAGCCAGAGGCGGATCGACGCGATGTCGATGAAACCGAGGACACTTTCGGCGGTCTTGTCGTAGCTGGTGGCGACGCGGCGGGCGTTCTTCAGCTTGTTGAAGCATCGCTCGACGAGGTTCCGCAGGCGGAAGAGGGTTCGGTCCACGGCGGCGCGCAGCTTGCGGGATTTGCGCATCGGGATGACCGGCACGACGTTTCGCGCCTCCATGGTTTTGCGAACCTTGTCAGAGTCATAGCCACGATCCGCCAGCAGGACGCTCGGCTCGGTCAGACTGTCGTCCATGACCAGGTCGAAGCCCAGACAATCCGACGTCTGGCCCGGCGTGATGCCCGACCTCATGGGCAGACCCGCGGCGTTGACGCGGAGGTGGATCTTGGTCGTGACGCTACCCCTTGAACGGCCAAGACCCTGTCGCGGAGTCCCCCTTTAGCGCCCGCTGCCTGATGATGGGCGCGGACCACCCTCGCCGGTTCTCTCGAACCGGTGGCGTTCACCGGCTCGATGTCGATCATCTGGAGCGCGTCCGGGACCAGCCGACTCTCGTTCAGGGCCTCCAGTATCCCCTCCCAGAGCCCGGCCAGCGTCCAGCGCCGGAACTGGCGGTAGACCGACGACCACTTGTCGAACTCTTCGGGCAGGTCCCGCCACAGCGAACCGGTGCGTGCGATCCAGAAAATTCCATTCAGAACAAGCCGATGGTTCGTGGGATTGCGCCCGTTCGGGGCGCGGGCCGCCAGGATGAAGCGGTCATAAAACGCCCACTCCGCGTCCGTCATCAGGTCTCGCGCCAAGCTCGTCTCCATCGCAGATACCAGCTTGAAGCACGATCAGCCCGCCCTGTGAATCCCTTTTGTCAACATGACCTAGCGCTTCGGCTCCCGAAGACACTGGAACTACGCCCTTCGATTGGCTTCTCGTGGCCTGAAAGAAGCCGGGCGCGGCCCTTGGTGCGGGCGAAAGAACATCTTAGAAAATCCCTAACGAAAAAACTAACTATATGATACTAAATTATTATTCAGGATTGCCCACCGTGGACACCCACCCTTGCGCCCCCCCGCCCAGGCCCCTATATTGTCCCTGTCGGGGGTAACCCCGACTATGGCGATAAACGCACCTGTAATAATCGGCTCGGACCCGGGGGCGGTACCCGGCGGCTCCACCAGACCTTTTCCCGTTCATTGCGGGCGTGTGGGGCCGAAATAGGATCGACGAACGACCAAAGAGGCCAGCTTTCGCTCGGTAGGTACCACCGTTATCGGACCATGATCACAGTTGCCAATGACAACCGTGCTCCGGTGGCGCTGGCCGCGTAAGCGGCTCGCAATACCAAACGTAAGTCCCTGCGCTTAGCCGCGTAGGGCGGGGTTCGCAGGTACCTGGCAACAGAAACCTGCACCTTCCTCTCCCTTTCCATTCCTCCTCGCCGCAAAGCGTGACGCTGTCATCGTTTCGCTTTCTCTTGCCATCCCCCACCGCACTGCCACATCCTTGGCCATGTTCCGCGTGGCCCTTCTTGCCTGGCTCTTCGCCCAACCCGCCCTCGCCTGCGAGACGGCGCTCCTTCTGTCCATCGATGTCTCCGGCTCCATCGACAGCGCCGATTACCGGCTGCAGGCCGACGGGCTTGCCTCGGCCCTGACCGACCCCGCTGTGACCGAGGCGCTGGTGCGGGGTGAGGTGGCCCTTGCGGTCGTCCAATGGTCCGGCCCCGGGCAGCAGACGCTGTCACTCTCCTGGCAACGCATGCTGACCCCAGAGGCCGTCACCACTTTTGCCGCCCGTGCCGCCGCAATGCCGCGCGCCTTCAAGGGGTCGGACACGGCAGTGGGTGAAGGGCTGCGCTTCGCCATTGCCCAGTTCGCCGCAGTTCCCGACTGCACCGCCCAGGTCATCGACGTTCCGGGATGGCCCGGAAACGCGGGCTTCACCGACGCCAAAGCAAGGTCCGAGGCCATCGCCAGCGGCATCACCCTCAACGCCATCGCGATTGAGGAACCCGGCCCCGCCGCACCGGTCACCAGCTACTACCGCGGCTGGGTCATCACGCCCGGCGGTTTCGTGATGACCGCGCGCGGCCTGCGGGACTATGCCGAAACCCTGCGCCTGAAGCTGCTGCGAGAGTTGGGCGACCCCATCGGCTGACCCCTTGACCGAAGCCCCGCCACCCCCTACGCACATGCCATGGGGTCCGCGTCCACCCCGTGAGGCTTCGGCCCAAGCGTCGCATCCCTGACCCTTGCCAAGGATGCACCCCATGCCCGGTTTTTCCCAGATCACCCCCGCCCAGGCCCTTCGTCTGATCGGCACCCCCGACGCCCCCACCGTCTTTGACGTCCGCACGGATGAGGACGTGGCCGCCTTGCCGCAGGTGATTCCCACCTCGCGGCGGCTGGCCCATACCATGCTGGATGCGCTGACCGGCCCTCCCGGCCGGGCCATCGTCGTCTGCACCAAAGGCCGCAAGCTGTCCGAGGGGGCA
>JAAUPC010000374.1 GCA_012036325.1 Paracoccaceae bacterium | reverse complement strand
CCTGTGTCTGCCGATCCGCCAGGCCCGCCGGGCCGTGGCGCGCCCGAAACCGGTGGCGCGCAAGGTGGTCTATGATTTTGAACTCCTCTCGCCCGCGAGGACCGACAAGCTGGCTGAGGCGCGGCTGGATCGGCTGACCTATGTGGTCTTCGACAGCGAAACGACGGGCCTCAACCCCCGTCAGGGCGATGAGATCGTGCAACTGGCCGCCGTCCGCATCGTGAATGGTCGGCGGGTTGAGGGTGAGGTGTTCGACACCCTGGTCAACCCCGGTCGCAAGATCCCGGCGGTGTCGACAGATGTGCATGGCATCACCGATGCGATGGTTGCCGATGCCCCACCCGTCGCCGAGGCGGTCCGCCGTTTCCACAAATTTGCCGAAGGGGCGGTGCTGATTGCCCATAACGCGCCCTTCGACATGGAATTCCTGCGGCGGGTCGAGGGGCAGATTGGCCTGACCTTCGACATGCCGGTTCTGGATACCGTGCTTCTGTCGGCCGTCGTCTATGGCCAGCACGAGGTGCACAGCCTTGATGCCCTGACCCATCGGCTTGGAATCACCATTCCCGAAGAGGCGCGGCACACGGCGCTGGGGGATACCTTGGCGACGGCAGAGGCCTTCCTCAAACTGGTCCCCATGCTGGCCGGGCGCGGGCATGCGACCTTTGGCGCGGTGCTGACCGAGGTGCGCAAGCATGGGCGGTTGTTGAAGGATTTGAACTGACGGCGGGGCGCCGATTTCTTCAAAGAAATCGGACCGGAGTTTTCAAAACTCCGGCTGAGCGTCAGGCGAAGGGATCAGCCGGGTAGCTGACCCCCACCAGATAGAGCCCCTGTGGCGGGGCAACCGGACCGCAAGCTGCCCGGTCTCGCGCCAGCAAGACCGTGCGCATTTCCTCGGGTTGCCACGCCCCTGCGCCCACCCGCTGCAGCGTGCCGACGATGGACCGCACCTGATTGTGCAGAAAGCTGCGTGCGGCGAGGGCGAAGCGGTATTCAATCCCGCCGGGATAGGGGTGTTCGGAAATCTCAAGCTGGTCCAGCGTCTTGACCGGGCTGTTGGCCTGGCAAAAGGTGCTGCGGAAGGTGGTAAAGTCGTGGCGGCCGATCAGATGCGCCGCACCCGCCTGCATGGCTGACAGGTCAAGCGGGGCCATGATCTGCCAGACCAGCCCCTTGTCATGGGTCACAGGTGCCCGGCGGGCGACAAGGCGATACAGATAGCGCCGCCCGGTTGCGGAAAAGCGAGCGTGAAAATCGTCCGGCACCTGCAGGCAATTGATGATCGCCACCGGCGCGGGCCGAAGATGCGCGTTCAGCGCGGCGGCCAGGCGGAAGGTGTCCCAGTCGCGCGCAAGGTCGACATGGGCCACCTGCGCCACGGCATGCACGCCTGCATCAGTGCGCCCGGCGGCGGCGATGGTGTGGGCCCCGGTTCCAGCTTGGCCAAGCGCTTCGACCGCGCCTTGCACCGACACCTGCCCACCCGCCTGGCGCTGCCAGCCGGCGAAAGGGCCGCCGTGGTATTCGATCTGAAGGGCGTAGCGGGGCATGGCCGCCTCCCTACCCCGGATCGGGCGGCTTGTGAATGCGGCTTTGGCGCGGGCATTTCTGCCCATCAACCGCGCCCCCCCTACCATTCCGCGCCACCGGGGCCTATCTTGACCCCGGACAACAAGGGGTTCCGCAGTGGCATTTTCCGGGCTTACGGACGGGATTTCCCGCGGGATCGAAGGCGCAGGTGCCACCCTGTCCGAGACCTTCTTCGATGACACCCTGCGGTTGGGGGTGACCGGGCTGTCGCGGGCGGGCAAGACGGTGTTCATCACCGCGCTGGTCGCCAACCTTCTGCAACGGGGACGCATGCCGCAGCTGAAGGCGCAGACCGAAGGGCGGATCGAGGCGGTCTATCTGCAGCCGCAGCCCGATGTGACCCTGCCGCGCTTTGACTATGAAGGGCACCTCGCCGCATTGACCGGCGATACCCCGCGCTGGCCCGCGTCTACGCGGGCAATCTCGGAACTGCGGCTGTCGTTCCGGGTGCGGCCGTCCGGCCTCTTCGCTGGGTGGCGGTCGCCGCGGACCTTCCATCTGGATATCGTGGACTACCCGGGTGAGTGGCTTTTGGACCTTGGCCTGCTGGACCAAAGTTTTGACCAATGGTCCGAGGCGACGTTTTCGCGTCTGGCCAAGCGGCCCGAGGCGGCCGATTTCGTCGCCCAGGCCCGGGCCGAGGATGGTGCCCTGCGGCTGGAGGAGGGCAAGCTGCGCGCCCTTTCGGACAGTTTCACCGCCTACCTGACCGCCGCGCGGGACCTGGGCCGGGTTGACGTGACGCCCGGGCGGTTCCTGTTGCCGGGGGATCTGGCGGGGTCTCCCGTCTTGACCTTCGCGCCCCTGCCGAAACCCGCCATGACCCCGCGCAACAGCCTTTGGCGCGAGATGGAGCGGCGGTTCGAGGCCTACAAATCCCGCGTTGTCCGGCCGTTCTTCCGCGACCACTTTGCCAAGATCGACCGGCAGATCGTGCTGATGGACGTGCTGGGTGCCATCCATCAGGGCCCCCGCGCGGTGGAAGACCTGCGTCGCACCATGGCCGAGGTGCTGGGCAACTTTCGCCCGGGCCGCAACACCTGGTTGACCGGGCTTTTCGGCGGACGGCGGGTGGAGCGTCTCCTTTTTGCCGCCACCAAGGCCGATCATCTGCACCACGAACAGCACCCCGCGCTGACGGCCATCACCGCCGCCCTTCTGGCCGAGGCAAAGTCGCGCGCCGATTTCTCGGGTGCCAGGACCGAGGCGCTGTCGCTCGCCTCGCTGCGCGCCACGGTGGAAGACATGGTCTTGCGCGAGGGCGAGACGCTGCCAGCCGTGCGGGGCACGCTTCTGTCGACCGGCAAGCCTGCCGTGATGTTTCCCGGCCTCTTGCCGACCGACCCCGCGCGCCTCCTCTCCCCGCGCGGGAAGGGGCGGAAGGCTGGCTGGATGCCGACTACAACCTGATGAGTTTTGCCCCCGCCCGCCTGACCCTGAAACCCGGCGAAGGCCCGCCACATATCCGGCTGGACCGGGCCGTGCAGTTCCTGATCGGAGACCGGCTGTGACCGGGTTGACCATCGCTGACGCGGGCCTTGCCGATGTCGGGGCATTGGCACGGATCATGGGCGAATGGGTTCAGGAAACGGAGTGGATGCCGGTCTTGCACAGTCTGGAAGACGACACTGCGTTTCTGACCGCCCTTCTGGAGACCCACATCGTTCGTGTCGCCCGAACACAAGACGGGCTGCAAGGCTTTCTCGCGCGGCAAGCAGGGTATGTAACGGCACTTCATGTGAGGCGGGGCGCTCGGGGCCGTGGGATTGGCAAAACCTTCTTGGACGAGGTGAAGGCGACAGAGGCTGAAATCACGCTTTGGACGTTTCAAGCCAATGATCGGGCCATTGCCTTCTACCTTCGCGAAGGATTCCAGGCGGTTGAGCGGACCGATGGGCGTGGCAATGACGAAGGATTGCCTGACCTTCTCTTGAGTTGGAGGAAAGTTCCGTGACCCGCCCGCCCAAACCCTTCC
>JAAUPC010000373.1 GCA_012036325.1 Paracoccaceae bacterium | reverse complement strand
TCCGCCGCGCCGACGCTGGCAGCACCAGGATCACCTGCCCTTCGCGCGCGCTTTCGCCCAGCGACACGTCGGCGAGGAGGACGCGATAGGACTCTTCCTCCAGCAACAGCGCCAGCGGGCGCAGGTCTTCCAGGAATGAGGCGTAGCGAAACCCCCCGGCCCAGATCCGGTCAGCCTCTTCGGCAAGGGTATCATCAAGACCGGCAAGCGCGCGGTCCACCACCCCGGCAACCATGGCCGCATCAATCCGTGTCGGCTTGCGCGGTGGCGCGGGCTGCGCGGCAAGGCGGCCCAAGGTCTGCATTTCGATCATCGCGGCTGTGACGGCTGGCGCGAACATCAGGACGCCCAAACCCCCTTCCGGCCCGTCAAGCAGCGAGACCAGCGCCCGCTCTGGCGCGATGTCCAGGATTTCGGTCAGGCTCGCGCGCAGCACCTGCAGACGCCGCACCTCAAGATCAAGGCCCATCGCATCGTGGGTCGCACGGGCCAAAGCCAGCCGCCAACCCCGATCAGCCCGGGGCCCCATCGGCCTGCGGTTGCCGGGCGCGGTCGATCTTGCGGCGGATCACTTCGGTCATGGTGCTTGGCCCCGGGGTTGGACGCCTGACCCTAAGCCGTCGACCCCTACCAAACCCTTAAGCCGCCAGCTTCTCCAGCCGCAAAGGCACGGTCAACCGGAAGGCCGCCCCACCCTGCCCCGGCAGGTAAGCCACTGATCCGCCAAGGTTTGTCATGATCTCGCGGCAGATGGCCAGCCCAAGCCCCGCGCCGCCCGCACGATTGGCATCGGTCAGCCGGGCGAATTTCTCAAAGATCAACGATTGCGATTCCTTCGCGATGCCCTTGCCGTTGTCGATGAAGTCGATCGTCACCCTCCCGGCCCGTTGGCGCACGGCAATGCGCAGTTCCGGCTGGTCCGAGCTGCAATATTTCCGCGCGTTCGAGATCAGGTTGATGAAGACCTGGGTCAGCCGGTCGGCATCAGTCTTTAGGTAGATCGCCTCGGACGGAAGGTCGCGGTGGATGGTAAAGCTGCGTTCCGGCCGGGTCTGGCGCGCGGCGGTCAGGGCGGTGTCGAGCATTTGTTGCAGATTGGCGAGGCCCAGGTTCAACTGCACCGTACCGTTTTCCAGAACGCTGAGGTCGAGAAGATCATCCAGCAGCCGCGTCAGGCGCTTGGCTTCGTCATGGATGATCCGGCCATATTTCGTGACCATCTCGGGCGGCAGGTCGCCTTCGGTCAATATCTCGGAAAACGCCCGGATCGAGGTCATCGGCGTGCGCAACTCATGGCTGATCTGGCTAAGAAACGCATCCTTCTGGATCGACAGCTGCATCAGCTTTTCATTCGCCTCGCGCAAGGCGCCGGCGGTGCGGGTCAGTTCCGCCTCACGCGCTTCAAGCTGGGCGGAATATTCCATGATCTGGGCCGACTCGCTGGCGACTGCCATCAAATCCTCGACCGTCACCGTCGCCCGGCCGACCAGCTGGCTGATCATCGCATGCGCCGTGGCCGCCCCCACGGACCCCGACAGCCGCGCCTCAAGCCTGTCAAGAAAGCCGGGCGTCGGGTCGGGCAGAAAGCCATCCTTCCCTTGTTCGCGCGCGGCCCCCTGGAACAGAGTCAGCGCGGCATCTTCCCCCAGAATCCGCTGCGCCATGGTCAAAAGCGCCTCGGGTTCCGCCTGCCCCCGCGCCCAGCGTTGCGGGCCGACCGCGCCTTCGAAAACATTGACGAAGGCTGCGCCCTGCAACCGCTCCAACGGCGCGGGGAAGGTCACAAGCGACCCCAGACACAGCGCAATCACGTTCAGCGTCAGCGACCAGAAAAGGGCGTGGATCATCGGGTCCATCCCTTCCGTCCCGAACAGCGCCTGCGGGCGCAGCCAGGACAGGCCGAAGAGGCCCTGGGTAAAGACCGCCTCGGACAACATGGCCCCCGGGCCGAATGAGGGCAGGAACGACGTATAGGCCCAGATCACGAACCCCGTAACCAGCCCCAAAAGCGCGCCGTTCTTATTCGCCCCCCGCCAGAAAAGGCCCGCCAGAAGTGCTGGCAACACCTGCGCCACGCCCAGAAAGGCGATCAGCCCGATGGCCGCCAGCGCAGCCGATCCACCCGAGACCTCATAATACCCATATCCCAGCGCCAGGACCGACCCGATCGCCACCCGCCGCGCGTTCAGGACCACCGCCCTCAGGTCATCGCCCACACCCGCCCGGGGCCGGAGCCGCAGCCAAAGGGGAATGACAACGTGGTTGGAGATCATGGTGGCCAGTGCAATCGACTCCACGATCACCATCGACGTGGCCGAGGAAAACCCGCCCAGAAACACCAGCATCGCCAAGGCACCCTGCCCCTCGGCCAGGGGTAGCGTCAGGATGAACATGTCGGGGTTTGACCCCGCAGGCAGCTGGTCCAGCCCCACCACGGCGATGGGGACGATAAAAAGGCTCATCAGCATCAGGTATAGCGGAAAGGCCCAACTGGCGCGGGCGAGGTGACCCTCGTCATCATTTTCCACCACCATGACCTGAAACATCCGCGGCAAGGTGATGACCGCCGCCGCTGACAGGAAGATAAGGCCTGTCCAGCGCCCCGGCTCCACCTGCCAGGCCGACAGGTCAGCCGCATCGATCCGGGCGATGATGTCACCCACCCCATCGGCGATGCCCCAGACGACAAACGACCCCACCGCCAAGAGGGCGACCAGCTTCACCACCGCTTCCACCGCGATGGCGGTGACGATGCCGTGGTGCTGCTCTTTCGCATCCAGATTGCGGGTGCCGAACAGGATGGTGAACAAAGCCAGCCCCACCGCCACCCAGATCGCCGTGCTGCCCGGGTCTGGCGGGGCCACCCCGTCCGGCGTGACACTGGCAAAGACGCCAAAGGACAGCACAACCGATTGCAACTGCAGCGCAATGTAAGGCGTCGCCGCCACCACCGCGATGATCGTGACGATCACCCCCAGCATGTTCGACTTGCCAAAGCGCGAGGAGATCAGGTCGGCAATCGACGTCACCCGATACTGCCGCCCGATCCGCACCAGCTTGCGCAACAGCCACCACCAGCCGATGAAGACCAGCGTCGGGCCAAAGTAGATCGTCAGAAACTCCAGCCCCGACCGCGCGGCATAGCCAACCGCGCCATAAAACGTCCAGGCGGTGCAGTAGATCGACAGGCTGAGTGTGTAGACGAGGGGCGAGCGCAGCCACCCAAGCCGCCCGGCCTGCGCCCGGCGTTCGACAACGAAGGCCACAGCGAACAGGAAGACGACGTAAAGGACACAGGCAAAGACCAGAAGGTTGAAGGGCATCTCAGTCCTCCTCCTCCTCGGTGCCCTCACCGCTGGACAGTCCGGGCGCAAAGCCGGCGGCAACCCCGATCAGCCCCAGCCAGACCAGAAAGAAATAGATCACATCCCCCGCCGTCAGGCTGGTGCGGTCGCCATGTGTCCACAGCAGCGGCAGAAGAAGAAGGAACAACCCCAGGATCGGCAACAGCCGCGCCGCATCGCGCAACCGCCGACGCCGGTACGGCGCGCGGGCCAGAACAGCGGCGGCTCG
>JAAUPC010000010.1 GCA_012036325.1 Paracoccaceae bacterium | reverse complement strand
AACGTGCCTTCTGACATCCCGTGCTTGCGGCAGAGATCGGCGCACTTCGCGCCAGCCTCATGCTCCTGCAAGATCCCGATGATCTGCTCTTCGCTTCGTATCGTTCGCTTCATCGTCCGTCCCTTCCTTGGGGCGGACTCTAGTCGCAGATGGAGGAAAAAACCCGTGGCAGGTCAAACTCTTCAACACGAATCCAAACAACTGAGGGGTGGCAACTGACGAACTGGCTATGTCAGGCTGTTTGCTGTAAGCGGCGAGCTTGGATTGAACGAGGCCTTGATGACTGACTCACGCGCGGGCTTTGTTGCCCTTATCGGCGAGCCGAACGCCGGGAAATCGACGCTTCTGAACCGGATGGTGGGGGCGAAGGTCAGCATCGTCACGCACAAGGTGCAGACCACGCGGACGCGGATCCGGGGGATTGCCATTGAAGGGGCGGCGCAGATCGTCTTTGTCGATACGCCGGGGATCTTCCGGCCCCGGCGGCGGCTTGACCGGTCCATGGTCAAGGCGGCCTGGGGTGGGGCCTCGGACGCGGATGTGATCGTCCTTCTGATCGAGGCGACGCGCGGGCTGACCGATGGGGTACAGCTGATCCTTGACCGGCTGGCCGATGAGATGCCGAAAGATCAGCCCGTGGCGCTGGCGATCAACAAGATCGACCGGGTGAAGGCGGAAACCCTGCTGTCGCTGGCGGAAGAGGTGAACGCGGCCTATCCGTTCAAGAAGACCTTCATGATCAGCGCTGAAAAGGGCTATGGCGTGGCCGATCTGAAGGAATGGCTGGCCGGTGAGGTGCCGGAAGGCCCGTGGTTCTACCCCGAAGACCAGATCGCCGACCTGCCGATGCGAATGATCGCGGCGGAAATGACCCGCGAAAAGCTGACGTTGCGCCTGCATGAGGAACTGCCTTACCAGCTGACCGTCGAGACGGAAAAGTGGGAGGACAAGCCCGATGGCACCACCCGGATCGACCAGATCGTCTATGTCGCCCGCGATGGCCACAAGGGAATTGTCCTGGGCAACAAGGGTGAGACGATCAAGGCCATCGGTCAATCGGCGCGGGCCGATATCAGCGAATTTCTGGGCCGCACGGTTCACCTTTTCCTGCAGGTGAAAGTGCGGCCGAACTGGCTGGACGAGCCCGAGCGCTATTCCGAAATGGGTCTGGATTTCAAGGACGGCGATGCCTGAGGCGCCACGAATTTTCTGCGAAAATTCGGACAAATCTTCGCAGAAGATTTGTGCGGGACCGATCTGAATGGCCCCACGGCTTGCCTCTGGTGTCTGGGTTGCTGCCTACCTAGCCCGGTTGCGGGTCGCGATGATCCCGGCCTATGTCACCGCCAAGGGCGATGCCACGGCAGGGGCGGTCGTGGTGAAGGTTGCCCTGCTGGACGGATCAGCCCGGGCCTATGAGCGGCGGTCGGACCTCATGACCGGCGCGCGGGCCTGGATCCTTTTGGCCGAGGGGGCGGAGGCCGAGGTGGATGCGCTTCTTGCACGGGCACGGAAGCGCGATCCCGACCTTTGGCTGATCGAGCTGGAAGATCGCGCGGGCCGCACCCTTCTGGATCAGGACGGATTGTCGGATTGAGTTGCGCATTCCGGACTGCCGCCTGATAGTCCAGCCATGGAATGGCGTGACGAAGGGGTGCTTTTGTCCATGCGGCCGCATGGCGAGACCTCCGCGATCATCGAGGTGCTGACGGCGGCGCATGGCCGTCATGCGGGCGTCGTGCGTGGCGGTGCCTCGCGCAGGATGGCCGCCACATTGCAGCCGGGTACGCAACTTGCGTTGACATGGCAGGCACGGCTGGATGAGCATATCGGCAGTTTCACGGTAGAACCCCTGCGCAGCCGGGCGCATGTCCTGGGGAACCCGCTGGCGCTGGCGGGGCTTCTTTCGACCTGTGCCCTGTTGCGCGCGGCCCTGCCCGAGCGCGAGCCGCACCCGGCCCTTTGGGCGGAAACGCTTCCCGTGCTTGACGCCTTGGGTGCCGAAGGGTGGACCAGCCGCTATCTGCGCTGGGAGGTTCGGTTGCTGGAGGAGCTTGGGTTCGGTCTGGACCTTTCCAGTTGCGCGGTGACCGGGGCGATTGCGGGGCTGGTCTATGTCAGCCCGAAATCCGGCAGGGCGGTTTCGAAGGAAGGCGCAGGCCCATGGGTGGACCGACTGTTGCCGCTGCCCGAGGGGTTGGCCGGAACGGGGGTCATGTCGGCAGAGGCCTTGCTGCAAGGATTTCATCTTACAGGCTTTTTCCTGGACCGGGGTTTGGCGCCCGTCTTGCAGGGCCGCCCCTTGCCTGAGGCGCGGGCGCGGCTGGTGGATCTGGTGGCGCGGGGTTTGACCAAACCTCTGGCGTGAAATGACGCGATATGTCGCAGCCGTGACAGCCGGCAAGGCGCGGTTCGGGCTAAGGTCCCGCAATGGCCACCCGTTACCTGCCGCTTGCGCTGACCCATAGCCCGACCCCAAGGATCGAGCATTTCGCCCTGCTGTCCGGTCTTGATGCGGCCATACGGGGGATCTTGATCTCAACCATGCCGCTGGTGGTTTATGATGCGCTGGGCGATGCGCAATCAACCTCGGTCATGTATTTTGCCGCCGGGATTGTGGCGCTGATTTGGGGGCTGATGGTGCCCTGGGCCACGCGAAAGGTGCCGCGGCGCTGGGCCTATACCGGGGGCGTCTGCCTGTATCTGATCGGCAATACGCTTGGCGCGATAGGGACTTGGTGGTCGGTGCCTATGGCGCTGATGTGCAATGCGATGGCGACGGTGACGATCTTTGTCTGCCTCAATGCCTATGTGCTCGACTATGTCGAGCGGGTGGACCTTGGCCGCAGCCAGTCGACCCAGATGGCCTATGCCGCGACCGCCTGGACGCTGGGGCCAATGAGCGGGGTCTGGCTTTACCACCACTGGGCCCCGGCGCCGTTTCTGGTGGCCGGGTCTTTCGCGGTGGTCCTCATGGTCAGCTTCTGGGTCTTGCGGCTGGGCAATGGCAAGCAGATCACCCGGGCCAAGCGGCCTGCGGTCAACCCATTGGGCTATCTGGGGCGGTTCTTCAGCCAGCCCCGGCTGATTGCCGGATGGATGTTTGCAGTGATGCGCAGTTGCGGCTGGTGGGTCTATGTCGTCTATCTGCCGATCTTCTGCATCGAGGCGGGTCTGGGCGACAAGGTCGGCGGCGTGGCCCTTTCGGTCACGAATGCGCTTTTGTTTGCCGCCCCTGCGCTGAACCGGCTTGGCCGCCGCCTTTCGGTGCGCCGGTCGGTGCGGACGGCCTTTGGCCTTTGTGGGGCACTGTTCTGTCTGGCTGGGATGCTGGCGGTCCTACCCTGGGCGACAGTGGTGCTGGTCATGGCCGCCTCGGTTTTCCTGGTCATGCTGGATGTGGTCGGGGGGCTGCCGTTCCTGATGTCAGTCAAGCCCAGCGAGCGGACCGAGATGTCGGCCGTCTATTCCAGCTTTCGCGATGTGTCGGGGATCCTGACGCCGGGGGGCGGCTTGGCTGGTGCTGTTCGTGGCACCCCTGCCCGGGATATTCATTGCGGCCGGGGTGGGACTTTTGGCGTCATGGGCGGTGGCGGCGCGGTTGCATCCACGGCTTGGCAGTGCACGCCCTTCGCGGGGGGGCGGCGGTTAGGCCCTGTCCAGAAAACGGGCGGTGGCAAGGATTGAATCCTTCGCCGGGGTGATGGCGATGCCCAGCTCGCGGCGGATCTTGCTGTTGTCAAGCTGAGCAGTCCAGCCGACCCAGGGCAGGATGGCCCGGATCTCACCATCAAACAGCGACAAGAGCCGCAGCACGAAGCGCGGGGCGATCCGGGTCGCGATCCGGCGCTGGGGGTAAGCGGCCCTGAGGATCCCAGTCATCGCGGGCATCGACAGGAACTGGTCCGACACCATGTAGCGCTGGCCGATGCTGGCGGGTTTGGTCAAAGCGGCGACATGGGCGGCGGATACATCGGCCACATCGGTCATCGGGATGCTGACATCGGGCACCATCGGGTCTTTCCCGCTGAGGAACCGCTTGACCACGCCGACCGAGCTTCCGGTTTCGCGGTCCATCGGGGTGCCAAGGACCATGCCGGGGTTGATGGCGGTGAGCTGCATTTCAGGATGCTGGGCCACGAAATCCCAGGCCGCCCTTTCGGCCAGGGTTTTCGACTTTGTATAGGCGGTTGCGGTTGGGGCGGTCAGGTCGCTCCAATCCTTTTCGGTGATCGTGCCGGTATGGCCATGCATCACCGCCTCCATCGAGGAGGTGAGGACAACCCGGTGCACCCCTGCCGCTTGCGCGGCCTTCAGAACGCGCAGGGTGCCATCGACAGCCGGGCGGATCAGCACGTTCTCGTCCTTCGGCTGCGCGATCGGAAAGGGAGAAGCCGTGTGGATGACCGCGCTTACCCCTGCCATCGCATCGGCCCAGCCAGCATCGGAGGTCAGGTCAAGGGACACAAAGCGCAGGCGGGCCAAAGTCGCCGCATCAAGGCCATTCGCTGCTAGCGTGGCGCGCACCTCAGCCTCACGCGTGGGGGTGCGGACGGTGCCGGTGACGGCGTACCCCGCGATCAGAAGGTCAAAAGCGATGCGCTTGGCGATGAAGCCGGTGATGCCAGTCAGTAGAACGGTGTCAGGCATGGGCAGGCTCCTTGGACCAGCGGAATGTTATTGCCGCTAACATACCGGCTTCCGCGGCGACCTCAAGCGTATTCTGAACTTGTCAGTCTAGAAGTCGGCGGGCGATGACCGTGGCCTGAATCTCGGCGGCCCCTTCGAAAATGTTCAGGATGCGGGCATCGCACAGGATGCGGCTGATCCGGTATTCCAGCGCAAAGCCGTTGCCGCCGTGGATTTGCAGGGCGTTGTCCGCCGCCGCCCAGGCCACCCGCGCGCCCAGAAGCTTGGCCATTCCCGCCTCAAGATCGCAGCGGTGACCGTGGTCTTTCTGCCAGGCGGAGTAGTAGGTCAACTGCCGGGCAATCATGATTTCCACGGCCATCATCGCCAGCTTGCCGGTGATGCGCGGGAAGGCGATCAAGGGCTTGCCGAACTGCTTGCGGTCCAGCGCATATTGCATGCCGGTTTCCAGCGCCGACTGCGCCACGCCCACGGCCCGTGCGCCGGTCTGGATGCGGGCGGACTCAAACGTCTGCATCAGCTGTTTGAAGCCTTGGCCTTCCACCCCGCCCAGAAGGTTCGCGCCTTTTACGGCGAAGTCATCAAAGTTGACGGTGTATTCCTTCATGCCCCGGTAGCCGAGCACTTCGATTTCACCCCCCGAAAGGCCGGGGTCGACAAAGGGGGCTTCGTCCGTGCCGGGGGTCTTTTCCGCCAGGAACATTGACAGGCCGCGGTAGTCGGACGTCCCTTCAACCGTGCGGGCAAGGACGGTCATCACATGGGTCCGCGCCGCATGGGTGATCCAGGTCTTGTTGCCGGTGATTGTCCAGTCATCACCGTTGCGCTTTGCCTTGGTCCGCAGGGCACCAAGGTCCGACCCCGTGTTCGGTTCGGTGAAGACGGCGGTCGGCAGGATTTCCCCGCTGGAGAGCTTGGGCAGCCACTGCGCTTTCTGCTCTTCCGTTCCGCCGCAAAGGATAAGCTCGGCCGCAATCTCGGTCCGTGTGCCAAGGGAGCCTACGCCGATATAGCCGCGCGACAGCTCTTCGCTGACCACCACCATTGCGGCTTTCGACAGGCCGAAGCCACCGTATTCTTCCGGGATCGTCAGGCCGAAGACGCCCATCCCGGCAAGGTCCTGGATCACCTCCATCGGGATAAGCTCATCCTTCAGGTGCCAGTCATGCGCGACAGGGATGACCTTTTCATCGGCATAGCGACGGAACTGGTCGCGGATCATCTCCAATTCGTCGTCAAGGCCCGGCGTGCCAAAGGTGGCGCGGCCGTGGTTGTCTCGCATGAGGATCACAAGCGCTGCCCGCGCCGCTGCCGAGTTGCCTTCGGCTATCAGGCGGGCGGCGGCGTCGGACGGGGTCCAACTGACATCCATATCCGACAGGCGGGCCGCTTCAAGCTGGCTCATCGCGATCCCGCCCGCGATCTGCGCCAGGTATTCGCCAAAGCCGATCTGCAGGATCAGCGCCTCCATCTGGCCGAACTGGCCTGCATCGGACACCCGGCCCGCCCAGGCACGCAGCTGGCGCAGGCCTTCCAGATAGGTGGCAAGCCAGGCAAGGGCATGGGCTGATGCTGACGATCCTCAAGCGCCTGGGACGAAAGCCGCCCGGCGACCGTCACCTCGGCCCGCAGCCCTTCACGCGCCTCGGCGAAAAGCGCCTCAACCTCTGGCAGGGCAGAGGCGGTGACATCCAGGAGATCGGTCAGGATCGGGCTTTGGGTCATGGTCTGTCCATCATGCGGCATCTTCGCCCTCCGGTCACTGGATTCTGCACCTGCGAAGACCTAGCTGCTTCGCAGTTGCAGGGCAATTAGATTTCGCTGGACGCCCGGCAAGCGAATGAAAGTGTCGCAACGGAATTTCCTGTGCGCCGCGCACTGGCACCCTTTCAGGGCGAGCGCCGAAGCATCACGTCCCGCCGGGCCGACTGGCAAGGAGACAAAGTCGAAGCACGAGGGTCGCTTAGCCGATGGCCGCCGCCTTCACATCTGCGTCGATGAACGGGACATACTGGGCGAAGTTCTTCTGGAACATCTCAACCAGGCGCCGTGCCTGCGCGTCGTAGGCTGACGCGTCTGCCCAGGTGCTGCGCGGGTCGAGGAGGCCCTTTCCGACGCCGGGCACGTCGACGGGAACCTCAAAACCGAAGACCGGGTCACGCCGGAAGTCCACACGGTTCAGCGACCCGTCCAGCGCCGCCGACAAAAGCGCCCGCGTGGCGCGGATCGGCATGCGCTTGCCCACGCCGTAAGCCCCGCCGGTCCAGCCGGTGTTTACCAGCCAGCATGAGGCGCCCGTACGGGCGATCTTGGCCTGCAGGAGCTTGCCATAAACCTCGGGCCGGCGCGGCATGAAGGGCGCGCCGAAGCAGGTGGAGAATGTGGGCGTGGGTTCGGTGATCCCGCGTTCGGTGCCCGCGGCCTTTGAGGTGAAGCCGGACAGGAAGTGATACATCGCCTGCGCCGGGGACAGCCGGGCGATGGGGGGCAGGACCCCGAAGGCATCGCAGGTCAGCATCACCACATGGCGCGGCGGGCCGCCAAGGCCGGTGGCGCTGGCGTTCGAAATCGCGTCAAGCGGATAGGCGCAGCGGGTGTTTTCGGTGAGGCTGCGGTTCGAAAAGTCCAAGACCAGCGTTTCGGGATCAAAGACCATATTCTCAACCACCGTGCCGAAGCGGTGGGTGGTGGCAAAGATCTCCGGCTCAGCCTCAGGGGAAAGATCGATGGTCTTGGCGTAACAGCCGCCTTCAAAGTTGAAGATACCCCGATCGGACCAGCCATGTTCATCATCGCCGATCAGCGTGCGGTCAGGGGCGGCTGAAAGGGTGGTCTTGCCAGTGCCCGAAAGGCCGAAGAACACCGCCGCGTCGACCGGGTTGCCGATGGCGTGGTTGGCGCTGCAATGCATGGGCATCACGCCTTTTTCCGGCAGCAGGTAGTTCAGGACCGTGAAGACAGCCTTCTTGTTTTCGCCCGCATAGGCGGTGTTGGCGATCAGGACCGTCCGCTCATCAAAGTTGAGCGCGATCACGGTTTCCGTCCGGCAGCCGTGACGGGCCGGGTCGGCCTTGAAGGAGGGTAGGTTGATGATCGTCCAGTCGGGGGTGAAGCTGTCCAGCTCATCGCGGGCCGGGCGGCGCAAGAGGTGGCGGATGAACAGCCCGTGCCAGGCCAGTTCCGTCACCACGCGCACGTCCAGCCGGTGCAGGGGGTCGGCGCCAGCGTAAAGGTCCTGCACGAAAACCTCACGCCCTTGCAGATGGGCCAACATGTCGCCCTTGAGGCGCGCGAAGGCGTCGGGCGTCATCGCAGCATTGTTATCCCACCAGATCGTATCTTCTGTTTGCGCGGTGCGGACCACGAATTTGTCTTTGGGCGAACGGCCGGTGAACTGGCCCGTACTGCACAGGAATGCACCGCCGCGGCCCAGACGCCCTTCGCCCCGGGTGAGTGCCGCTTCGACCAAGGCGGCCTCGACATAGTTGTAATGCGCGGCCGCCATACCCGAGATGCCCTGATGTTCCAGCTGGTGCTGGGGGTTCACGCGTCCTTGGTTGGGGCGGTCGGTCATCCTGCATCCTCTCCTGGCCGGGCCTTTTGGCGCAGCGGTTCATGATGATGGGCATCCGGGTGGTGCGATGCCGTGACACGACTTCTGGCGTCAGGTCACCCTTGGCCTATAGCATGACGATTCTTTGGAAGAATAGCATGTTTTCAAAGCGTTAGCGCAATCATTTCCCCGTTAGCGCCACCATCGGCCCGGATCCGCCGCGCAGGGCCAAAAACGCCAGCCTGGTCGGCGAAATTGCCACCCTTTGCGGCAGTTCTGCCAAGGTGATTCGGTTTTCTGTTGATTATCGGGGGCCAAACGGGAACACTGGGCAAAAATATGCTTGTGGCAGTAGCAGTTACAGGGAGACTTGCAGATGTCGCGCATTGCGCTTGTGGATGATGACCGCAACATCCTGACCTCGGTCGCCATGACGCTTGAAGCCGAAGGGTTCGAGGTCGAGACCTACAACGATGGCCAGTCTGCGCTTGAGGCGTTCAATCGCCGCATGCCGGACATGGCCGTGCTGGATATCAAGATGCCCCGGATGGATGGGATGGACCTGCTGCAAAGGATGCGGCAGAAAACCTCGATCCCGGTGATTTTTCTTACGTCCAAGGACGATGAGATCGACGAGGTTCTTGGCCTGCGAATGGGGGCTGACGACTACGTCAAGAAGCCCTTCAGCCAGCGCCTGCTGGTGGAACGCATCCGCGCACTTTTGCGCCGTCAGGAAGCGATAAACACGGGTGAAGCGGCGGCCACCGAAGAAACCCGGATGATGGAACGCGGCGCCCTGCGGATGGACCCGCTGCGCCATTCCGTCACCTGGAAGGGGCTGGAGGTCAGCCTGACGGTGACCGAGTTTCTTCTGTTGCAAGCCCTTGCTCAGCGGCCCGGCTTCGTGAAATCGCGCGATCAGCTGATGGACGTGGCCTATGACGACCAGGTTTATGTCGATGACCGAACCATCGACAGCCACATCAAGCGGCTGCGCAAGAAGATGCGTTCGGTCGATGATACCTTTTCGGCCATCGAGACCCTGTACGGTATTGGCTACCGCTACAACGAAGAGTAACGGCCAAAAGGCATGACCGCGGCACCCCGGATCGGACTTGAAGACCCCCGGCCGAAACGGTCCGGTGACGTCCTTCTGGGCGAAGACTGGGTATCGCCGGAAGCCACTGTCGAACGGCTGAAAGACGGGCGCAGCGGGCGCAGCATCGTGGCCCTGAACCGGTCGCCCCTAGCCCGCAAGATCATCGTCTTCAACCTGATGGCCTTGGTCATGCTGGTGGTCGGCGTTCTGTTCATGAACCCGTTTCGTGACAGCCTGGCCCTGCAGCGCCAGCAAGGCATGGCGCGGCAGGCCGAGTTGATTGCCAACATCTACCAAGGTCAACTGCGCCCCGGCACCTCTGGTTTTGATTTCCGCCAGCCGCTGTCGGACATCAACGTCGATCCGATGGTTGAGGTGTTCCTGTTCGATCCGACCGGCCGGATCATCGCCTCCAAGGTGGGGCAGGGCACTGACACCCTGCTGACCAACCGGGAGCAGCCGACCATCCTGACGGATTTCCTTGAGGGCGTCTGGACTTGGGTTACTGCAATCCTGCGGCAGGGGCGGTCGGTCACGACCGAGACCATCGATGCAGCCCAACAGGCTACGGTGTCTTTCGATGCCGCACGCGGGGGCGAGACGGTGTCGCGCATCGCCCGCGACAGTGAGGGGAGCCTGTTGTTTTCCGTGGGCACCCCGATCACCGTGTCGGGAGAGATTGTCGGTGTGGTCGTTCTGACCTCAACCTCGGCCGAGATTGACCGTCTGGTGCGCTATGAGCGTGAGCAGATCCTGCAGATGTTCCTGCTGGCGGTTGCGGTGTCGATTGGGCTTAGTCTGATGCTGGCCTCAACCATCTCGAACCCTCTGTCAGACCTTGCGGCGGCGGCAGAGCTTGGGCGTGACCGTGACTCGCGCCGTGTGGCCCCCAGCCGGGTGCGGATCCCCGACCTTGCCGCCCGCCCGGACGAGATTGGCCGTCTGTCGGTGGCCATGCGGGGCATGGTGTCGGCGCTGTATGACCGGATCGACGCAAACGAACAGTTCGCCGCCGACGTGGCGCATGAGATCAAGAACCCCCTGGCCAGCCTGCGGTCGGCGGTGGGGTCGTTGCGGTTTGTCAAGAAGGACGACCAGCGCGAAAAGCTGCTGGATGTGATCGAACATGACGTGCGCCGGCTGGACCGGTTGGTCAGCGACATCTCCAACGCTTCACGCCTGGACAGTGAGTTGGTGAAGGAAGAGGAAGAAGAGTTCAACCTTCTCAAGACCTTGTCTAACCTGTGCCAGTATCTGTCGCAGCAGGCGGGCGAGAAAGGGGTAGACTTCATCATCGACCTGCCCGCCGATCCGATCAGCATCAACGGGCTTGAGGCGCGATTAGCGCAGGTGTTTGTCAACCTGGTGACCAACGCGATTTCCTTCTGCGAGGAAGGTGACGCTGTCCGCGTTTGGGCGCGGCGCCGGGAAAACCGGGTGCTGGTGGTGGTGGAAGACACTGGCCCCGGCATCCCCGAACAGGCGCTGGCCAAGGTGTTCAAACGCTTTTATTCGGAACGCCCACAAGCCGAGTTTGGCCAGCACTCTGGCCTTGGCCTGGCGATTTCCAAGCAGATTGTCGAGGCGCATGGCGGCGTGATCTGGGCCGAGAACATTCGCCCCACCGCCGCCGACCCCACGTCCGAACCCCTGGGCGCGCGCTTTGTCGTTGGTCTGCCGGTCTGACGGCCTTGCCGTGATCGGGCCAACCAGCCAGACGATGCATGCTAGCTGCGTGGCACTGGGAGATCGGGGGCTGCTGATCCTGGGGCCTTCCGGGTCTGGCAAATCCTCGCTCGCGCTGCGGCTGATTTCGCTTGGGGCGGCGCTGGTGGCGGATGACCAGACCACCCTGACGGTTGAGACGGGGCGTCTGGTCGCCCGCTGCCCCAAGCCGATCCGTGCCCTGATCGAGGCGCGCGGCATTGGCCTTCTGCGCGCCCCCAGCGTTGAGGCCGCCACGATTGCGCTGGTCGTGGACCTTGGCCAGACCGAAGACCAGCGCTTGCCGCCGACACGGCGCTTCACGATCCTGGGATGCAGCGCCGATCTTGTGCTGCACTCGCCCCATCCCCATTTTCCCGACGCCCTGATGCTCTACCTCTCGCACGGAAGGCAGGCGTGACCCCTGCAGGACCAGACCAAGATGACGGCAAGCCCGGAGCCTGATCACCGCATCGTCTTTGTCACCGGCCCCTCGGGCGCCGGGCGGACCACCGCGATCCGCGTGCTGGAGGATCTGGGGTTTGAGGGCATCGACAACATCCCCTTGTCGCTGGTGCCACGGCTGATAGATGGCGCGCCCCTGGGCCACCCGATTGCGCTAGGGCTGGATGTCCGGAACCGCGATTTCAATGCCACGGCGCTGATTGAGCTGATCGACAGTCTGACCCGCGACCCGCGCGTTGCGCTGGATGTGTTGTATCTGGACTGTTCGCCCTCGGTCCTGATCCGCCGCTTTTCCGAAACCCGCCGCCGTCACCCGCTGGCCCCTGCCGAAACCCCGGCGCAAGGGGTGGAGCGTGAGATTGACCTTCTCGCCCCGATACGCGTGCGGGCGGACCACCTGATCGATACCACCGACCTGACCCAACATGACCTGAAGGCCGAGGTTGCCGCGCTTTTTGACACGGGCGCGACGGGCCGGTTGTCCGTTTCGGTGCAATCCTTCAGCTACAAACGTGGCATCCGCGCGGGGTGGACATGATCTTTGACTGCCGGTTTTTATCCAACCCTCACTGGCAACCGGCCTTGCGCGCGCTGGACGGTCGTGACCCTGCGGTTGAGGCCTTTGTCCGCAACGACCCCCGCTTTGCCGAGTTCTTCCAGAAGTTGCACGACATGATCCGGTTTCTGCTTCCGGCCAATGTCGAGGAGGGCAAGGCCCACCTTGCCATCGGCTTTGGCTGTACCGGAGGGCAACACAGGTCGGTCACTGTCGCGGAACTGGTCGGGAACGCGCTTGCAGATGCCGGCTGGCCGGTGTCAAAACGACACCGGGAACTTGAACGCAAGGCGGCCACGGGGCAGCCGGACGCAACGAAGGTGGCACTCGCTTGATCGGTATCGTGATCGTGGCGCATGGCGGGCTGGCGCGGGAATATCTCTCGGCGGTGGAGCATGTCGTGGGCAAGCAGGACGGGGTCCGCGCGATTGCGATTGAGGATGACCATGACCGCGCCGCCAAACAGCAGGAAATCTGCGTCGCCGCCGATGCGGTGGATACCGGGCAGGGCGTGGTCCTGGTGACCGACATGTTCGGCGGGTCGCCGTCAAACCTGTCGCTCCCCGCTTGCGCCACCAGCGGCCGGCGCATCCTGTACGGCGCGAACCTGCCGATGCTGATCAAGCTGGCCAAGTCGCGCGACATGACCGTGCCAGAAGCGGTGGCCGCCGCCCTGGATGCCGGGCGCAAATACATCAACGCCCTTGATCTGGGTAGCGGGGCCTGACCGATGACCAGCCGGACCCTGCGCATCGTCAATGAAAAGGGCCTGCACGCCCGCGCCAGCGCCAAGTTCGTCGAAGTGGTCGAGGCGCATGATGCAAGGGCCGAGGTTCTGAAAGACGGCCTCTCGGTCTCGGGTGACAGCATCATGGGGCTTTTGATGTTGGCAGCTTCGCGCGGAACCACTATTGAGGTTCAGACATCCGGGGCCGAAGCGGGGAAGCTTGCCGATGCCCTGGAGGCGCTGGTTGCAGCCCGCTTCGGTGAGGAGTATTGAAGCGCGCTGGGGATGAAGGCAGTCGCTGCTTGACGGAACAGTCGCATATCGGGAAAGCGGGGGAACCGCTGGAGGGTCTGGCACCGGTTGCCCAGGCAGAGCCGGTCTATGACATGCGTCGGCTGTCCTATGCAGGCACCTTCAAGAACCCGTTCAAGGCTGGCACGATTCGTGCCATCGAATGGATGACGGCCAAGATCCAGCTTCTGCGCCTGATCCGCAGCTTTGAAAAATCCGGCGCCCCACATGGAGCGCCCTTCTGGCCCAAGGCGATCCGTCACATGGGCATTCGGATCGACACCCCGGCCGATGAGATTGCCCGCATTCCCGCCACCGGCCCGCTGGTTGTGGTGGCCAACCACCCCTCGGGCCTCGTGGATGGCATGGTCATGGCCGAGATGATCAACCGCGTCCGGTCTGACTTCAAGATCCTGACCCGCAGCCTGCTGACCGGGATCCCCGAGGTCGAGGAGTTCATGATCCCCGTCCCCTTCCCGCACGAAGACAACGCGCGTGAGTTGGGCCTGCAGATGCGGGACGAGACTATGAAGCACCTCAAGGCTGGCGGCGCCATCATCATCTTCCCGGCCGGCAAGGTCGCGATGTGCCCCGGCTGGTGGGGCAAGGCGGTTGAGGCCGAGTGGAACGTCTTCACCCACAAGATCGTGCGGTCCTCAGGCGCGACAATCCTGCCGATCTATTTCCCGGGCCAGAACTCCCGCGCGTTCCTGATCGCCAACAAGGTCAGCGACACGATCCGGCAGGGCCTTCTGCTGTACGAAATCAAGCGCAGCCTCTTCAAACCCCAGCGCCCGGTGATTGGCGAGCCGATCCCGGCGGAGGAGCTGAAGAAGTGGGAAGGCAACCCGAGGGGGTTCCTTGCCTGGCTGAGGGAGCATACGCTGGGGTTAGCAAGCAAAACCTGATTTTTCGCAGAAAAATCATGCACGATCCTTCTGCGAAGGATCGTTTCACCGCGTCGGTACCGGCACTTCGCCCCGGTAGTCGTAAAACCCCCGCTGGGTCTTGCGGCCCAGCACCCGGCCTCGACGTACTTGGTCAGAAGCGGGCAGGGCCGGTACTTCGTATCCGCCAACCCCTCGTGCAGAACGTTCATTATCGAGAGACACGTATCCAGCCCGATGAAATCCGCCAGTTCCAGCGGCCCCATCGGGTGGTTGGCACCCAGTTTCAGCGATTCGTCGATTGACTTCACTGACCCCACGCCCTCATACAGCGTGTAGACCGCTTCGTTGATCATCGGCATCAGGATGCGGTTGACGATGAAGGCCGGGAAATCCTCGGAGCTTGACGCGGTCTTGCCGAGCTTTCGCACCACTTCGTGCAGCGTCTCCCAGGTCTCCTGATCGGTCGCGATGCCGCGGATCAATTCGACCAGCTGCATCACCGGGACCGGGTTCATGAAGTGGAACCCCATGAACTTTTCCGGCCGGTCGGTGCGGCTAGCCAGCCGCGTGATGGAGATCGAGGAGGTGTTCGAGGTCAGGATCGTCGAGGGCTTCAGATGCGGCAGAAGGTCCTCAAAGATCGCGGTTTTCACCGTCTCGCGTTCGGTCGCGGCCTCGATGATCAGGTCACACTGGCCAAGGTCAGCCAGCTTCAGCGTGGTCTTGATCCGCTCCATCGCGGCGCGTTTGTCGGCGGGCATGACCTTCCCGCGCGAGACCTGGCGTTCGATGTTGCGTTCGATCACCGCCAGCGCTTTGGAGAGGCTGTCTTCCGAGACGTCGGTCATCAGCACGTCATAGCCCGCCAGCGCGAAGACATGGGCGATGCCGTTGCCCATTTGCCCTGCGCCGACCACGCCTACCTGTTTGACATCCATCGCGCCGCCTCCTGTTGTTGCCCCGCTTATGCCTGCTGCCCCCCTTGCGTGCAAGGATGGGTGGGCAGGGGCAAAATACCTAAAGTTCTATTCAACCGCCCGATTTTAGCCATTCGACAACCACTGTCTGTAACCCTTGCGGTGGGGGAATGAAGATTGGGTGATGTGATGATGCCAGTTCAGGCGGGCGCGGGGGCGCTTGACTATTTCCCGTGCCGATACGGGCTGTCGCGGGCCATGTTTCGTGGACCGGAGCGGGATTTGTCGGGGTCCTATATCGTGGCTCTGGGGGGATCCCCGACCTTTGGCAAATACGTGGCGCGGCCCTACCCTGCGCTGCTGGAACAGGCGCTTGGCCAGCCTGTGGCAAATCTGGGCGGGCTGAACGCGGGGCTGGACTTTTACCTGTCTGATCCGGCGGCGCTGCGCGTTGCCTCTCGCGCGCGGGTGGCCGTGGTCCAGATCACCGGGGCGGATGCGCTGTCGAACCCGTTCTACGCAGTGCATGTCCGGCGCAATGACCGGTTCGTCGCGGCAACCCCGGCCCTGCGCGACCTGTATCCCGAGGTGGATTTCACCGATATCCACTTTACGCGCCATCTGTTGCAGGTGCTGCAGCACTGCGATGCCACAAGGTTTGAGGTGTTGCGGCGTGCCTTGCAGGAGACCTGGCTGGTGCGGATGCGGCAGCTGATGGCGCATTTGCCGCTGCGCCGGGTGCTTTTGTGGCTGGCGGATGCCCCACCTCCACAGATCGCGACCGGGGTTGATGCCGCCGCAGGCCCCATGCTGGTGGATGCCGGGATGCTGCGCGCACTTGGTCCGATCACCACCTCACTGGTTGAGGCGGTGGCCAGTCCCCGGGCGCGTGCCGAAGGTCTGGCGCGGATGCATGTCCCCCAGACCGAGGTGGAGCAGGCCCGCTACCTGCCCCCCTCTGCCGTTCATGATGAAGTGGCGGCCCTGCTGGTGCCGGTAGTGGAGGGGCTGGTCTGAAAGCGAAAGGGGGCCGCTTTCGCGACCCCCCGCGTAGGGTGGGCAATATTGCCCACCTTACAGCTTTTCGATCAGTTCCGGGACGGCGGTAAAGAGGTCCGCCACAAGGCCATAATCGGCGACCTGGAAGATCGGCGCCTCTTCATCCTTGTTGATCGCGACGATGACCTTTGAATCCTTCATGCCCGCAAGGTGCTGGATCGCCCCCGAGATCCCGACCGCGACGTAAAGGTCAGGTGCCACGACCTTGCCGGTCTGACCAACCTGCCAATCGTTCGGCGCATAGCCCGAATCCACCGCTGCACGGGATGCGCCCACGGCGGCGTTCAGTTTGTCCGCGAGCTTCTCGATCATCGCGAAATCTGACTGGCTGCCCACGCCGCGCCCGCCCGAAACGACGATCCCGGCGCTGGTAAGGTCTGGCCGGTCAGAGGACGCAACGCGGTCCTCAACCCAAGCCGACATCCCGCCATCGACAGTGGCCGAGGTTTTCTCAACCGAGGCCGCACCGCCCTTGCCTGCCGCATCAAAGGTGGCGGTGCGGATCGTCATCACCTTTTTCGCGTCCGACGACTTGACCGTCTGGATCGCGTTGCCAGCATAGATCGGCCGGTCGAAGGTCGCGGCGTCATGCACGGCCAGCACTTCCGAAATCACCATCACGTCCAGCATCGCGGCCACGCGCGGCAGCACGGATTTCGACAGGGCCCCCGAGGGCGCGACGATATGTTCAAAGTCACCCGCCAGCGACACGACCAGCGCCGCGGTCGGTTCCGACATGCCGTGGCAATAGGCGTGATCGTCGGCGAACAGGACCTTGGTCACGCCTTCCAGCGTCGCTGCCTCGGCCGCTGCGGCGTCGCCGCCGGTTCCGGCCACCAGCACCGTTACCGGGCCAAGGCTTTTGACCGCCGTCAGCGCCTTGGCCACCTGATCGGTTGCCAGTTGGCCTTCGTTCACGTCGGCAAGAAGAAGAACGGCCATCAGATCACCCCCGCTTCGTCTTTGAGTTTCGCAATCAGTTCCGCGACCGACCCAACCTTGACGCCCGCCTTGCGGCCCGCCGGTTCCACGGTCTTTAGCACCGTTAGACGGGGGGCTACGTCAATGCCGTAATCCGCCGGCGTCTTCATGGCTAAAGGCTTGGCCTTGGCCTTCATGATGTTGGGCAGGCTGGCATAGCGGGGATCGTTCAGGCGCAGGTCCACCGTGATGATCGTCGGCATCTTCACGGTAATGGTCTGCAGACCGCCATCCACCTCACGCGTCACTTTCGCATGGTCGCCCTCGATCGCGACCTCTGAGGCGAAGGTGGCCTGGCTCCACCCCAGAAGGGCGGCCAGCATCTGGCCGGTGGCGTTCATGTCATTGTCGATGGCCTGCTTGCCGCAAAGGACAAGGCCCGGAGCCTCTTCCTTCACGACGGCGGCCAGCAGTTTTGCCACCGCAAGGGGTTCGATGTCGGTGTGCACATTGTCGGTCGCTTCGATCAGGATCGCCCGGTCCGCGCCCATGGCAAGCGCGTTGCGGAGGGTTTCCTGCGCCTGCTTCACGCCAATGGAGACCACGACCACTTCGGTCGCAATGCCCTTTTCCTTGAGACGGATCGCCTCTTCGACGGCGATTTCGTCGAAGGGGTTCATCGACATCTTCACGTTAGCAAGGTCAACACCCGACCCATCCGCCTTGACGCGGACCTTGACGTTATAGTCGATCACGCGCTTGACCGGGACCAGCACTTTCATGGCCGAAACTCCTCATCCGTTGGTAGGGAAGCGCTGCCCGTCGGCGCGCCCAAGCCTCGGCCCGCGTTTACCGCAGCAAGGGCCGCCGGAACAGTGCAAATGCGACCCTTCCCGGCGACACGACGCCGCGTTCTGATCGACTTATTCGATCAGATTGCACTCATCGAGTCAGGCCTGGAACCCAAAGGACGTCATCCTTACCGTCATTGTTGGCAATCCGGCCCGCGACAAAGAACCAGTCCGACAGTCGGTTAAGATAGCGCACCGCATCGGGGTTCACGTCCTCCATGGTCGCAGTTTCGACGACCAACCGTTCGGCCCGGCGGCAGACCGTGCGGCACAGGTGCAACTGTGCCGCCAGCACTGACCCGCCCGGCAGGATGAAGCTGCGGAGCGGAGTCAGCTTTTCGTTCATGGCGTCGATCTCACGTTCCAGCCGGGCAACCTGGCCTTCGATCATCCGCAAGGGCGTGTAGGAGAGACCCGCGTCCAGGTGCCGGTCGGGGGTGCAGAGGTCCGCGCCAAGATCGAAAAGATCGTTGGAAATGCGCTTCAACGCATCAGCCATGTCACCCATGGCGTGCAGGCGCGCAAGGCCCACCGTTGCATTGGTTTCATCCACCGTGCCATAGGCGCTGACCCGGATCGAATGCTTGGCGACCCGCGCGCCATTGCCCAAAGCGGTTTCCCCGGCATCGCCGGTTTTCGTGTAGATCTTCGACAGAACGACCATTTTCTTCCCTGTAAGCTACCGCGTCAGTTGCCGCGCGCCCGCAGCCAGGCAAAGGCCACGATGGCGATCACGGCCACAAATTGCACCCCGATGCGCCAGCGCATGATCTTGTTGGCGTTGCGTTTGTTGAACTCGCCCCCTTTGGCGAAGGTGCCGATCCCGAACAAGAGGATGCCCAAAACCACAAGGCAGGCGATGACTGCGAAAGCGAAAAGCGGATCGGAAAACATCGGCACACTCCCTTTGTCGATGACTTAGGTGCAGGCGCGACAAAAGCGAAGCCAAATTTCTTTAGTAGGAAATTTGCCAAGGATTTTACTCAGAATCCTTGTTCCCTCCGCCCCTGCGGTCAGCCCTTCGCGATCAGCCAGTCCAGCGCCCGTGTCGGCAGAAGACGCCGGGCGAATCCCATCAGATAGGTGGGCACCGTCACGAAGTAGCGCGCCTTGGGACGCCGCGCCTCCAGCGCGTGGATCAGCTTGGCGGTCACCGCGGAGGGGTCCAGCTCGAAGGCGTCTTTCTTGGTCTTCTTGTCGTAAAGCCGTCCGCGCAAGGCTGAATATTGCGCGCTTCGGGCCGAGTTTTTCCAGTCGATCCATTTTTCGAAGTGCGGAACGGCGTTTTCGCGGATTCTGGTGGCGATGGGGCCGGGCTCGATCAGGATCACCTTGATCCCGGTGCCTTTCATCTCGATCCGCATCACGTCGGACAGGCCCTCCATCGCGAACTTGGTCGCGACATAGGCCCCGCGCCACGTCATCCCGACCAGCCCCAAGACCGAAGAGCAGTTGATGATCCGGCCATGGCCTTGCGCCCGCATCAAGGGGATCACCCGGCGGGTCAGGTCGTGGTTACCGAAAAGGTTGGTCTCGAATATCTCGCGCAGGGCGTCGCGGGGCAGGTCTTCCACGGCACCCGGGCAGGCGAAGGCGCCGTTGTTGAAAAGGGCTTCCAACGTGCCACCCGTGCGCGCACCACCTCGGCCACGGCGGCGGCGATGCTGTCTTCGTCGGCATAGTCAAGGCGAAAGCTTTCCAGCCCCTCGCGGCGCAGCCGGTCACAGTCCACCTCTTGCCGGCAGGTCGCAAAGACGCGCCAGCCGCGGACTTTCAGCGTCCGCGCCGCATCAAGGCCGATGCCGGAGGAGCATCCGGTGATAAGGATAGACCGTTCCGGCATGGATCAGGGTGCCTCGGGGCTCAGGTAGCGCAGTGCCACATAGCCTTCCAGCCCGTCGCCCTGAATGACGATCCGCGCCCATTCGTCATCGATAGCCGAAACCAACAGGGCCGCTTCGCCGTTTGCCAGCTTGCCCAGAACCTCGGCCTCGGTCGAGGGTTCGGCCCGCACATTGACCGAGCTTGCGTTGACATACCAGATATCCCCTGCCGGGGCGGGCTGGTCGTCAATCGGGGCGGTTCCGTTTTCACCGGGCACCAATTCGTTGCCAAGCGATGATAGGGTGAAGACCGGCTCTTCCACAGCCTGCACCACTTCGCGCAGCGGTTCGACATAGGGTTGCGGGGCCGGTGCAGCGACCTGTGTCACCGCAGAATCTGGCGCAGCTTCAACCACAGGCGCAGGCTCAGGCTGGGGCACTGCCGCAACGACAATCGGCGCTGCTTCCTCCGCCACAGGGGTCACCGGCGCTGGCCCTTCGGCCGCTGCATTTGCCAGCCCCGGGCGTTTTTGCCCCCGGTCCTCGCCCAGAAGCATAAGCGCACCAACCATGGCGGCACAAAGAAACAACGTCAAACGCAGCATGGGTATTTCCGTTCCTTGATTGCCCTGTCTTAGCACAGGCCGGGCGGGCGGGTTGAGTCCTATTCGCACCAGACCTTCAGGATGATGCAATCGTCCAACGCAAGCCATCTGGACCGAAGCGGCCTGCCGTCATACACAACATGCATGACCAGCGATGATGACGAACCCAAGATTGAGGGGCCGGAAAGCCTGACCGTCTCTGAACCGCTTTCCCGCGCGATCGGGGAGAGGTATCTGACCTATGCGCTTTCCACCATCATGCACCGCGCGCTTCCGGATGCCCGCGACGGGCTGAAGCCGGTTCATCGCCGAATCCTTTGGGCCATGCGCCGCCTGCGCCTTACGCCGACCGGGGGCTTTCTCAAGTCCGCCAAGATCGCCGGTGACACGATGGGGGACTTTCACCCCCATGGCGATGCGGCAATTTATGACGCGATGGCGCGCCTCGCCCAAGACTTCAACATGCGATACCCGCTGGTCGACGGCCAGGGCAATTTCGGCAACATCGACGGCGATAACCCGGCGGCCAGCCGTTACACCGAGGCGCGCGTGACGGCAGCCTCCGAGGCGCTGATGGAGGGCATCGACGAAACCGCCGTCGACTTCCGCCCGAATTATGATGGCCGTCTGGAAGAGCCGGTGGTGCTGCCTGCGGCTTTCCCGAACCTTTTGGCCAATGGCTCCAGCGGCATTGCCGTAGGGATGGCCACGAACATCCCGCCCCATAACCTTGATGAGCTGATCGACGGCTGCCAGGCGCTGCTGGCCGACCCCGATCTGACGACTGAGGCTTTGGTTGCCCTGATCCCGGGCCCTGACTTCCCGACGGGCGGCGTGATCGTGGAACCCCGCGACAGCATTCTTGACGCCTATGCCACCGGTCGCGGCGCGTTCCGGCTGCGGGCGAAATGGCAGGTCGAAGACCTTGGCCGCGGCACCTGGCAGATCGTGGTCACCGAGATTCCTTATCAGGTGCAGAAGTCCAAGCTGATCGAAAAGCTGGCTGAACTTATCCAGATCAAGAAGGTCCCCCTTCTCGCCGATGTCCGGGATGAAAGCGCCGATGACATCCGCCTGATCCTGGAACCCCGGGTCCGCACGGTTGACCCCGACGTGCTGATGGGCAGCCTCTTCAAGAACTCGGACCTTGAGGTGCGGTTTTCGCTCAACATGAACGTGCTGATCGACGGGCGCGTGCCGAAGGTCTGTTCGCTGAAAGACGTGCTGCGCGCCTTCCTTGACCACCGGCGCGAGGTGCTGCGGCGCCGGTCGCTGCACCGGATGGAGAAGATCGACGCCCGGCTGGAGATTCTGGGCGGTCTTCTGATCGCCTATCTGAACCTGGACCGGGTGATTGACATTATCCGATACGACGATGACCCGAAGGCTGCGCTTATGGCCGAGGACTGGTCAAAATCCCACATTCGGGCGACGTCGGAAAAGGATTACAAAGCCCCGGCCAAGGGGCAGGGCGTGCTGACCGAAAACCAGGCC
>JAAUPC010000372.1 GCA_012036325.1 Paracoccaceae bacterium | reverse complement strand
GGCCGGTAGGAAAGGTGGGCGCGCCGCCCACCCTACGCGACGGCCCGTAGGGTGGGCGATCCGCCCACCTTCGCCCGCAGATCGCGATGGATCGTGGAAAAAGGCCAATCGGAAGCCTCTTCCACATAGCCATGTCGGACCGGATCGCTGAGGCAATAGGCGACGGCGCGCGCTTCCTCATCCGCAGAGCGGATCATGTGCTCCCAGAACCTGCGCTGCCAGAGGCCGGCCTCGCGCTTCTCCAACATGCTTCGTGACTGTGAACCGCGCAGACCCGTCGAGAATGTGAACCGCGCCTTGATCTTTTGCCAGCGGCGGGAAAAGTCCGCATCCCCCGGTGGCAGGCACCAGACGGCGTGGATATGGTCCGGCAGGATCACCATGGCCCGGCAATCGATCGGATGTTCAGTTGCGGTGACCCGATAAGCCTCGCGCAGAAGGTCGATATGGTCGGTGAGTGTGGTGCCGCCCTCCTCCGCCAGATTGACCGTGAAGAAATAAGTAGCTCCGGGGACGCGTAATCTGCGGTAGTTCGGCATGTGGCTGACCTTCAAGGGTTTCCCTGGCATTGGGTGGGCGGATCGCCCACCCTACCTCGCGTCATTCGATCAGGACGATGTCCTCGTCCCCGCTGTTCTCCAGCGCGCGGCAGGTCACCACCTCGCTTTCCCGTTCCTCCCAGTAGCGGGGGTCGGCCAGGATCCCCTCGGGCAGGCGCTCCTTCTGGAAAACGCGCCGCCTCATCCGTTTCACCGAGATCTCGAACTGGTTCGACCGCAACCTTGCCCCGGGCCGCAGGAAGCCTTCGCGCAAGGCCTCGGCCCGGTCCTGCAACCGTTTGATCTCGGCCTTCAGCCGGGCAAATTCGTCAACCGGGTCCATCGGGATTCCCCCTGAAGTGCGACTCGGTCCCAGCCTTGCAGGAGAGGGTTTACGGCCCGTTAAGCCCGTTCCCGCGAAACCTCGTCCACGGATGGCGCGCAGTGCCTGGCAGGCGCTTGCAGTCCTGACCTTCTGCCCAGCGCCTTGCGGGCCGCCCTTCTTTGGTCGATTCAAGGCCGCCCTGCCGCACCACAACCTTGACGCCCCACCCCTCCACTCCATTTCCCCCTAATGCGCGCATTGATCGCCCTTCTCCTCCTCGCCGTCCCCGCCCAAGCCTGGGACTTTACTCCCATCCCGGTCTGCACCATTGCCAAGGATACGCCGACGCTTCTGGTCCGCGTGACCTTTGACCCCTCCCGTCCCGAACCCTATGCCATCAGCCTGACCCGGCCCGAGCCTTGGCCCCTGACGGACAGTTTCGGTCTGCGCTTTGACGGGCCGCAGGCCATGACCATCGGCACCGCCCGCCATCGCGTATCGAACGACGGGCGGATCCTGACGGTCAGCGACACCGGCTTTGGCAATGTGCTGGACGGTCTGGCGCAGAACACGACCGCCACGGCGCTGGCCGGGGGGGCCGAAGTGCCGGTCGACCTGACCGGTGCCGAACCGGCGGTTGAGGCGTTCCGGGCCTGTGGCGTCGTGCCATCGGCCTGAGTCGAAGCAAAAGGTTAACAGGCTGTCGTCCCTGCGTGCGTAGAGACAAAAGAAAGACGCAAGGAAGACGGATGCAAGACGGTCAAACCCGGCCTAACCCATTGAATTAACGTCCCGTCCCGCCTTGATCAAAAAACCCCGTCACCTCGTACATCACCGGTTCGAACCCGCGGCAGAGGTCGTTGATATGCCGGTTCCGCTCGCGCATCTCGGGGGTGCGCAGCATCGCCTGGTAATCCTCGCGCGCGCGCCATTGGCTGTAGTTGCAGACCCGCGTCCGGGCGTCGTTCATGTGCAACCCCGCCGCAATGAACCCGGGCTGCAGCCGGATGCAACCGGCATAGGCCGCTTCCAGCGCCTCGACCAGATCAAAAGCCATCGCCGGCGTGGTCTCGAAGGTGGTGATGACGGTTTGTCCTTGGAAATCCTTGACAATCTGGGGCATGTCGTCCTCCCTGCCATGGCGCATCATGCCACGAAACGGGGGACGCAAGGTGAAGTTTCTGGACCCGGATGACCCGTTCTTCGCGAAGCCATGGGTGCGTTGGGCGACGGTGCTCTTGCCCATCGCCTGGGGGCTGGTGGAGCTTTTGTGGGTCGGCTCTTCCTTGTGGGGCGTGCTCTTCATCGCCGCCGGGGCCTATGCCGGCTGGATGCTGTTCGGCCCCCGCCCGAAAGGCTGAGATCAGTCCAGCCAGTCCGGCAGCTGCTGGTTCACAGCTTCGGGGTCAGACAGGTAAAGCGCGCCAAGTGCCAGGATTCCTACAAGAATTACCGCAAAGGCAATCTTCCAGATCGACCAGGGCCGTTCACCCTGAACTTCTCCGGTCTGGCCGTTTACCAAAAAGCGATAGCTTTTGCCGTTATACTTGTAGGCCGCCATCCAGACCGGCAGAAGGATATGCTTGAACGTCTCCTCCGACCAGGTGGTGTCGATGGAATGGATCCGCTGTTCGTCGCCGCCAATGTCGCGGCGCACGTCGCTGCGGATGACGTCGGACATTCGGTCACGCGCGGCCTCATGCCCGGCGGCCAGGGGCACGGTGTAGCCTTCGGCCTGAAATCCGGCAAGGTAATCAGGGGTATAGGGCACCAGCGCGCCCAGATCCCAAGGTGTCAGCTCATTGCCAAGGCGCGGCGGCAGGCTGGTTGAGGCCATGACCAGCACATCGTCAAAGTCGCGCGCCACGCCGCCGCGTGTGGGATACCAGCGGGTGTGGCGCACCTGTTCCTGGCGCGTTTCAGACTTGCCGTTGACCTGGACGGTCACGGTCCGCGTTTCATAGTAATACTCGCCCCGTTCCCCGGAATAGCCGCTGGCGGTGTCAGCATCAAAAGTCCAGAACGGCACATAGACCCCATTCATCGCCCGCCCCTTCCGGGCATATTCCAGCAGCGTTCCGGGCGCGAACCACAGGCTGCCCATCCAGGCGATCATCGCCTTGCGGGCCGCCGCTTCAGTCAGGGCAAAGGGAACCAAAGCTTGCGGTTTGATATGGCGTTGGGTGCCGGTGTCCAGGACCACCGGCGTGGCGCAGAACGCGCATTCGGTGGCATGGGTCGCCCCGGTGATTTCCACCTGCGCGCCGCAGTTCGGGCATGAGGTGGTGCGCACCTCCACCATGTCGTCGCCGGACAGATCGTCCCGTAATCCCCGTGCAAGATCAAGCTCTTGCAGTGCACGACCCCGGGCCTTTGGCGCCTCGGGAGCGATGGCCTGCACATGGCCGCAATGGTCGCAGGTCAGGCTGGTCTGCCCCGGCGCATAGCGCAGGTGCGCGCCACATTGCGAGCAGGGCCAGCGGAACTCTGGGGTCGCCATGCTTGCTGTCAGGCCTTCGGGGCAGGTGGCGGAACAGCGTCGAGGAGGCGCACAAGGTCTGTCTCGGCGGCCATCTTCCAGCCATCCTGCCCGGGGGACCAGACCATGCTGGCGCGCGACAACCGACCGTCAGCGGCCATGCGGGCCAGGTCACCCTCGGCGAAGGGACCCGACGTCGCGCCGTTTTCGGCAATGTGCCAAACACGCGATGTCGGTGCGGGTGGCG
>JAAUPC010000371.1 GCA_012036325.1 Paracoccaceae bacterium | reverse complement strand
GGCGGTGGAACGGCATGGAGGTCACTTCGGGCGGGGGGCATGTCAGCGGATCGGTCGGCTGGCTGCACTTCGGCCTTGGCGATGCGGCAACGGCCGAGCTGCGGGTGATCTGGCCCGGCGGGCGCGAAGGCGACTGGCAAACGCTGGAGGCGGGCACGTTCCAGATCCTGCAGCCCGATCAGGCCGCGCAAGCCTGGCAAACGGAATAAATCCGCGCGAATCAACCAATTCGCGCAGGGTGCGGCGGCGTGGGTTCGCGCCGAAGGCGCAGCTAGTGGTGGCGAACAATCGCTTAGGATGTGGGCAGATGTCGCCATGTCCCTGCACTTGTTGTCTTTCCAGCCACAGTCATTGTGCAGATGGGCATCGCAACCAGACGAAAAAACCCAAAGCGCATGGACCCATATTCGAATTACATTTCAATATCTTGACCAGACACCCCTGCCCAAGGCCTGCTTGAGGCGGGCCAGGACTTCCGCCACGCTGGTCTGTGCAGGGGGCCTTTGCCGCCATGGACGCGGCCAAGATTTCCGCTGACCTTGCCCGGAAGACGTGACAAGCTTGGTTGCACAAGCCTTTCAGGCCGGTAAAGCATTGGGCAGACAGAGCAAGCCAGCAAGTGAAGCCGCGGGACGGCAGTGCATGAAGCAGGGGTCGGTTGGCCACAAAGCTGACGGGCGCTTGCGTGTGATGGTACCAGACTGGAAATGCAAACGATGCCCGGCCCGACCCAGATTGACCCCCGCCTAGACGCTGAGCCTTACAAGGTTGATCCCGACGTCTTCGCCGATGACCTGAAGCAGGGGACAACCCTTCTTGGCGGGCAATACACGATTCTGGGCTTTCTGAATTCGGGCGGGTTCGGGATCACCTATCTGGCGAAGGATTCGCTGCAGCGGACCATCGTCATCAAGGAATGCTTTCCGAACGCGCTTTGCCGGCGCAGCACCTCGATCGTCCGCGCCCGGTCGCGCAAGCATCAGGCCGACCTGCGCAGTTTTGTCCAAAGCTTTGTAGATGAGGCCCGCAGTCTGGCGCGGCTGGTGCATCCCAATATCGTTGGGGTGCATCAGGTGTTCGAGGACAACGATACCGCCTACATGGCCATCGACTACATCGACGGCAAGGACCTCTTGGACGTCCTCGATTCCACCGACCAGGCCTTCACGCCCGACCAGATCGTCGAGATGCTGAAGAAGATGCTCAGCGCGGTGGAGTTCATCCATCAGGCGGGGATTTTGCACCGCGACATCTCGCCCGACAACATCCTGATCGACCCCACGGGCAATCCGGTGCTGATCGACTTTGGCGCCGCCAGCGAACAGGGCGCGCAGGCGACGCGGGTGCTGACCGGGCGGCGGGTGGTCAAGGATGGCTATTCCCCGCAGGAATTCTACCTGATCGGGGCCGAGCAAAGCCCCTCAAGCGACCTTTATGCCCTTGGGGCCACGTTCTACCACGTCATCACCGGCAAGGCCCCGCCCGAAAGCCAGCGCCGCCTGGCACTGGTCGCCGAAGGGTCACCTGACCCTTACGTGCCGCTGGACGGCCGCTATCCAGGTTATCCACCGGGGTTTCTGGCCGCGATCGACAAGTCGGTGCGCGTCCTGTCAAGGGACCGTATCCCCAGCGCCGCCGACTGGCTGGAGATCATTCGTCGCGGCGAGGACGGCGGGTCCGAAAGCGCGGGCCCGGTCGAAGCAGCCCCCGTTCGGCCCGCGCCTTCGGTCGTCCGCAGCAACCTTGGCTATATCATTGGCGCGGGCCTCGTGTTCGTGGCCGCCGCCGGGGCTGGGATCTGGTCGCTGTTGCAGTGACCACTGCGCCCGGGACGTCACAGCCCCAGCGCGCGAAACACCTTTGGCAATTCCTCGGGCAGATCCTCGGCGATCAGGCCGGGGCCGAAGGAAAGGGCGCATTCCACATGCAGCCAGGCCCCGGTACAGGCGGCATCAAACGGGCTGAACTCGCGCGCCAGCAGTCCGGTTATGAAGCCTGCCAATACATCGCCTGACCCGGCGGTTGCCAGCCAAGGTGCTGCGCGGTCGTAATGGGCGGAGTTGATGGCAGCGCGGCCTGAAGGGTCGGCAATCACCGTGTCGGGGCCCTTGTAAAGGACCACACAGCCCGCCCGCGCTGCCGCCTCGCGCGTGGCATCGACCTTGGAATAGGCGGGGCCTTTGGTGGCGGGCTGGCTGAGCTTTTCGGCGATGTCGGGGAAGAGGCGGGCGAATTCCCCGGCATGGGGGGTCAGGACGCATCCCTCGTGCAGGGCGGCGAAGAGGTCGGGGTGTTGGGAGAGGATGGTGAGGGCGTCGGCGTCGAGGATCACGGAACGCCGGGGCACGCCCCGGCCTACATCGCCCGTAGGTCGGGGCCTGCCCCGACTCTCCAACGCCACGCCAACGATCTCCCTGCCCCGCGCATCCAGCCCCAACCCCGGCCCCACGCCACAGCGCGTTGATCCGCTGATCCTCCAGCACCGAGGCCGACGAGCCGCCCCATCCGCCACCCCCCGCAGCATCACCGCATCCAGCCGCGCGGCGTTCTCGGGGATGGCGTCCAAGGGACACCCCACCGTCACCACCCCCGCGCCGATCCTCAAGGCCCCCCGCGACGCCAACCGCGCCGCCCCGCCGCGACCGGAGGGGCCAGAGAGGACAAGGGCGTGGCCGTGGGAGTATTTGTGGTCACCACCGCTGTTGCCCCTCTGAGCGACGCTGCTCGTCTGGGACGACTTTGCTATCAGTTGCGCAACAATACTAAGGTCCGTTGGCCCTTCAATTGGTCCCAAGGCACCTGAAAGCATGAGGTAATGTAGCGGTTGAAGCCGTAAACCCAACGGAACAACGACCAGCTTGCCGCACATCTGCGGTCCTTGGTCGGAGTGATGTCCGACGCGTGGACGTTCGAAAGTCACCGTGAGGTCGGCTCTTGAAGTGTAATCCTGCAAAGCTCGTCCGCTGTCTGAACACGTGCCGGAAGGCAAATCGATCGAAACGCACCGGCCAAAGCCGACAAGCTTGTGAGACCAGAGCGATGCACCTCGGTCGAATTCTTCATCTACGGCACGTGAAAGCCCTGTGCCAAAGATCGCATCGACGACCAAGTCGGTTTGATACCCCATCGCTCGGAAGTCGTCGGCATCTGTTCTGGGCAGACAGACCTCTCCCATCCCCCGCCACCGCTCATAATTCACCTGCGCATCCGGCGGCAGGCGCTCCGGGTCGCCGTAGAGAAAGACCTCCACCTCCCAGCCCCACTCCTTCAGCAACCGCGCGACGACAAACCCGTCACCGCCGTTGTTGCCCGTTCCGCAGAAAACCAGCACGCGGCCGGCGGGATCGAGGTGACCGCAAATCACTTCAGCCGCATTGCGTCCAGCGTTTTCCATGAGCACGATGCCGGGAATGCCGCATTCACCGATCGCGATCCGATCGACCGCGCGCACGCTGTCACGGTCGAACACGAGGATTTCGCGCGAGGAATGCATGGAATCATGCTAACCGCAGTCGCCCGAGTCGCTGCGGATGGAATTGCGCGGATTGCGGTGGAATCCCCCGTGTCGAATAGGCGCGATCGCGCATAATGCTGC
>JAAUPC010000370.1 GCA_012036325.1 Paracoccaceae bacterium | reverse complement strand
GCGGGCAGACCGCCCGCAACCAGCGCCTCGGCCAGGGGTCGCGCATGGGCGAGGTCGTCGATCACCAGGACGGGGACAACGGGGGCAAGGCGGCAGATTTCAGCGGCGCGTCGGGATTGCTCGGCTGGGGTCATGGGTCAGGCTCCTTCAAGGCCCCAGCGTCGGGGATGCGGATGTTGCGGAGCCTCCGGCGGGGATATTTGCACAAAGATGAAAGGGCAAGGAGGATGGGCGCCCCCATCTCGGGCCGGCAAGCCGGGGGAGACGGGGGGGCCTTTCACCTTTGACGGTCATCGGCGTCCCCGCCTGTACCGCCTCTCCAGCCTGCTCCCTTATCCTTTCATCTTTGTTAAAATATCCCCGCCGGAGGCGCAGGTTTGGCGAAAGGCGTGCCGGTCAAAGAACCAGCGCCGCCCCGGTATCGGCTGCGCCCACGTTGCGGCGGAAGGCGGCGAAAAGCTCGCGCCCGATACCGTGTTCGTTGGCGGAAAGGTCGGCGGTCACCGGCGTGCGGCTGTCAAAATCGGGAACGAGGGCGGTCAGCGTGCCCGCGTCCGCATCCAGCCGGACGATATCCCCGTCGCGCAAGCGTGCGAGGGGGCCGCCGCAGGCTGCCTCGGGTGCCACATGGATCGCGGCGGGGACCTTGCCTGAGGCACCGGACATGCGGCCATCGGTGACCAGCGCCACGCGCAGGCCGCGGTCTTGCAGAATGCTGAGCGTGGGCGTCAGGGAGTGAAGTTCCGGCATTCCGTTGGCTTGGGGGCCTTGGAAGCGGACGACGACGATGGTGTCAGAGGTGAACTCACCCGCCTTGAAGGCGGCTTTCACAGCGTCCTGACTGTGGAAGATGCGTGCCGGGGCTTCGATCATGTGACGGTCGGCAGCGACGGCCGAGATCTTGATGACGCCGCGCCCAAGGTTGCCGGTCAGTTGTTGCAACCCACCATGGGCAGAAAAAGGATTGGCCGCAGGGCGGACGATCTTTTCGTTCAAGCTGGATTTCGGTCCGTCACGCCAGGTCAGGCGGCCGTCGTCCAGCACAGGTTCCTGCCGGTAAAGGGCAAGGCCGTCGCCCGCGATGGTCTTGGCGTCGGGGTGCAAAAGGCCCGTGTCCAGAAGCTGGCTGATCAGGAACTGCAAGCCCCCGGCGGCGTGGAAGTGGTTCACGTCGGCAAGGCCATTGGGGTAGACCTTGGCCATCAAGGGCACGGCCTCCGACAAGTCAGCGAAGTCCTGCAGGTCGAGGAGCACTCCGCTGGCGCGGGCCATCGCGGGCAGGTGGAGGACGAGGTTGGTGGAGCCCCCCGTCGCCATCAGGCCGACGATGCCGTTGACATAGGCGCGTTCGTCCAGAATCTCGCCTGCCGGTCGGAAGTCATTCCCCAGCGCGGTGATCGCGGCGGCGCGGTCAACCGCCGCCGTCGTCAGTGCGTCGCGCAAGGGAGTGCCGGGGTTGACGAAGCTGGTGCCGGGCAGGTGGAGGCCCATAAACTCCATCAGCATCTGGTTGGTGTTCGCCGTGCCGTAGAAGGTGCAGGTGCCGGGGCCGTGGTAGCTGGCCATCTCGGCGGCCATCAGTTCCTCGCGCGTGGCCTTGCCTTCGGCAAAGGCGTTCCTCACGCGGGATTTCTCGTCATTCGGGATGCCGGAGGGCATCGGGCCAGCCGGGACAAAGACCGCCGGGATATGGCCGAAGGTGGCGGCGGCCATGATCAGGCCCGGCACGATCTTGTCACAGACGCCGAGGTAGAGGGCGGCATCGAAGCAGTTGTGCGAGAGGGCGACCCCGGCGGCGAGGGCGATCACGTCGCGGGAGAACAGCGACAGCTCCATCCCCGGCTGGCCTTGGGTCACGCCATCGCACATCGCAGGCACGCCGCCGGCAACCTGGATCGTGACGCCCGCCTTCGCGGCAGCCGCGCGCAAGATGTCGGGGTAACGCTCAAACGGCTGGTGGGCAGAGAGCATGTCATTGTAGGCGGTGACGATCCCGATGTTCGGGACCTTGGCGGCCGCGAGGGCATCCTTCGCGCCACCCATCGCGGCATAGGCATGGGCCTGGTTGCCGCAAGAGAGATGCGCGCGGACCGGGCCTGCCGAGACCGCCTTGCCCATCCGCTCCAGATAGGTGCCCCGGGCGATGTCGGAGCGCGCGCGGATGCGGTCGGTGACGCGGGCGATGGTGGGGTGCAGCGACATGGGCCCTCCGGGTGTTGCTGAGGATGTCTAGCAGATTGTGTTAGCGCTAACAAGAGTTGGTCTTGGCCGCTAAAGCTTCCGGCTTTCGAAATCGGCGGGAACCCGGTAAGGGAGGGCCATGAATGATGATACCCTGACCCCCCGCCTTCTGCCAACCGTCCGCCTCAAGCCCAAGGCCGAGGCGCGGGCCATTCGCCATGGCTTTCCTTGGGTTTACGCCGATGAGCTGGTGACCGACCGGCGCACGCAGGCCCTGGCCCCGGGCGCACTGGCTGTGTTGGAGGATGGCGAGCGGCAAGTGCTGGGTCTGGTCACGGTGAACACCCGGTCAAAGATCATCGCCCGGATGCTGGACCGCGACCCCGAGGCGGTGGTGGATCAAGCCTGGTTTGAGGCGCGTCTGACCCGCGCGCAGGCGCATCGGGCGCGGCTGTTCCCGCAGCCCTTCTACCGGCTGGTCCATGCCGAGGCGGATGGCCTGCCCGGCGTGGTCATCGACCGGTTCGGCGATGTGGCGGTGGTGCAGCCCAACGCGGCCTGGGCCGAGGTGCATCTTGGGGCGCTGGTCGCGGCGTTGGTGGCGGTTACAGGGGTGACGACGGTCATCAAGAACGGCCAGGGCCGGGTGCGGTCACTGGAAGGGCTGACGGAGGAGACGGCAGTCGTCCACGGACCCGCGCCCACGGGTCCGGTGCAGGTGCCGATGAACGGGGCGATCTACCTTGCCGACCTTTTGGGTGGCCAGAAGACCGGGCTTTTCTTTGACCAGCGCGAAAACCACGCCTTTGCCGCCCGGCTGGCCAAAAGCGCGCGGGTCTTGGATGTCTTTGCCCATGTCGGCGGCTTTGGGCTGGCAGCCCTTGCAGGTGGGGCGGTCAGCGCCTTGGCCGTTGATGGATCAGCCCCAGCATTGGCGCTGGCGACGGGTGGGGCAGGGGCTTCGGGCTTTGGCGACCGCTTCGCCACGCGGCAGGGCGATGCCTTTGACGTGCAACTCACCGATACGATCCAGCCGCAATACGACCGCACGGCGTTCGTCCCGGCGAACAACCTCCGCATCATCCGCGGCGATGGCACGGTGCTGACGGCCGGCAGCGATTACACGTCCACGAGCGGCGCGCTCACCTTCGCGGCGGACAAACCAGTAAGACCATCACCGTGGCCGTGCGTGGCGATACGCTCGTCGAAGGCGCCGAAACGCTGCGCGTGGTGTTGAGCAACGCCACCGGCGCGACGATCACCACGTCCAGTTCTTTCGCCAGCGGCGCCAGCGCATCGGTGGAAGGGCCGGGCACCGGTTCAGCCAGGTCGTGCCGTGAGAAATCCTCCTCCTGGCAAAAATACTGTGCGGCGAAAAGCTCCTGAAGGCAGATCACCTGGGCGCCCTTTTTCGCG
>JAAUPC010000369.1 GCA_012036325.1 Paracoccaceae bacterium | reverse complement strand
GGGTGGTAGGGCAGCGGATCGCGTCGTTCGACATTTAAAATGCACTTGGTCTGCAGCAGCGTACTCATGGCCAAGAGTGCATCATCGTCATGACCACCACGGCCGCTATTGAGAAATGAAGCCAACAGGGCATACGTTTGTGTCGATAGCGACAATTGCCATCGTACGGCTCGGGCACGTCGTCGCCGACATAGCCCACGTGCGTCAGATCGCTGTACACTGCCATCGGCCGATCCAGCTTGGCCCACAGGTCGATGAGCACGTAGCTGTTCGGCCCGATGCGGCGGTCGATCTCCGCCTTCGGCTCGAAGTGCGGGTCGCCGCTGTGCGGGCCTTCGCCGACGATCGGCGGGCTGTACGTCGTCATGCGGTGTTCGGCGAAGTGGTCCATGATCCGCTTCTGCACCGCCGCCTCGGTCACGAACCCGTCGGCCTTCACCCGCTCGGCGCGACGCGCCGGGCTCATATGGGACCCCGCCATCGGCGTCCAGACCTGGCCCGGGCAGATCGTGTTGACCCGCACCTTCGGTGCATACTCATGCGCCAGCGACAGGCTCATCGCGTTCAGCGCCGCCTTGGCCGAGCCGTGCTCTGCCATCAGCCGGTGCCAGGTAACCGCCCCCACCCGGCGTGACCGGATCAGGCGTAGCGCGTCCAGCCGTTCCGCACCCGACAGCGCCGTTTTTGGCTGCAAAAGCTGTCCATCCGCCATGGTTTGACCCCACCCCTAGACGATTCTCAGCCTGCGCCCGGCAAGGTTAACGAAACCTGAATCCAGCTTGCTCTTTTCACAAATACTCCCGCGCGGAGCGCTTTGACGTCTGGCTCAACGTGCCACATCATCATGGATTGAACCCGCGTGCGATTTTTGATCAAATGGCCCAAAGACTCCGAGGCCCCGGGGTCGCAACGGGAGCGAAGACCATGCTGAACGCCGAAGTCGCCAAGCGCCGTGACGATGCTATCTCACGCGGGGTGGGCATGATGACGCAGATCTATGCGGATCGGGCGCTCAACTCGGAAGTCTGGGATATCGAGGGCAACCGCTACATCGACTTTGCCGCCGGGATTGCGGTGGTGAACACCGGGCATTGCCACCCGAAGGTCATGGCGGCGGTGGCCAACCAGATGACGAAGTTCACCCACACCTGCCACCAGGTCATGCCCTATGAAAACTACATCCGCCTGGCGGAACGGCTGAACGACAAGGTGCCGGGCGATTTTAAGAAGAAGACGATCTTCGTCACCACCGGGGCCGAGGCCTGTGAGAACGCGGTCAAGATCGCCCGCATTGCGACGGGCCGAAATGCCGTCATCGCCTTTGGCGGCGGCTTCCATGGCCGGACCTTCATGGGCATGTCGCTGACCGGCAAGGTAGAGCCCTACAAGAAAGGCTTCGGCGCGATGATGCCCGACGTCTACCACGTCCCCTTCCCAATGGGCCCGCATGGCATTTCCACCGCCGATGCGATGAAGGGGATGGAAAAGCTGTTCAAGGCTGACCTTGATCCCGCCCGCGTCGCCGCGATCATCTTTGAGCCGGTGCAAGGTGAGGGTGGCTTCTACCCTGCCCCGACCGATCTGGTCCGCGCGATCCGTGCGCTTTGCGACAAGAATGGCATCGTGATGATCGCCGATGAGGTGCAGACCGGTTTCGCGCGCACCGGTGCCCTGTTCGCCATGGAAGCGTATGGCGTTGCCGCCGACCTGACCACGATGGCGAAGGGTCTGGCCGGGGGTCTGCCCCTGGCTGCCGTCACGGGCCGCGCTGACCTGATGGATGCGGCCAACCCCGGCGGGCTTGGCGGCACTTATGCCGGCAACCCCCTGGCATCGCCGCCGCCAATGCCGTTCTTGACGTGATCGAGGAGGAAGACCTTTGCGCCCGTGCCAATGAGCTTGGCAGCCGCCTGAAACAGCGGCTTGAGGCGATCCGCGCCACCGCGCCCGAGATCATTGACATCCGCGGCCCCGGCTTCATGGTCGCTGTCGAATTCGCCAACCCCGCAACGCATGAGCCTGACGCAGGCTTTACCGGCCGGGTGCGGCTGGAAGCGCAGAAGCGCGGGCTGATCCTTCTGACCTGCGGGGTCTATGGCAATGTCGTCCGCTTCCTGGCCCCGATCACCATCCCCGACGCACATTTCGCCGAGGCGATGGACATTCTGGAAGCCTCGGTCGCTGCCGCCCGAAGCGCCTGACCGGAATGGGCTATCTGACCGAAACGGCAGAGGCTGGCGGGATCGACCTCATGGCCTCGGTCGAGGCCTTGGCGCAAAAGGGTGGCCCGGGGCCGGTGCGGCAGGCCTTTGACCTGGTTCGGCTGACCTTGTCCCGGCAGGGGGTCAGGCCGGAAGAATATTTCACCTATGCGCTGTGGCGCAAAGACCGGGGCCGGGCCTTTCTGAAGGGGTTCCTGCCAAACCGCCGGACCCGGGTCTTCAACACCGCCTTCCAGATGCCCGCGCGGGGGATTGTCACCCATATCCTGAACGACAAGGCCCGGACCGAGGCGATCCTGACCGCCAAAGGCCTGCCGGTGACCCGCACGGTCGCGGCCTATCTGCCAAAGCCTGACCCGAACCTTGCCGGGCTGACAGGGCTTCGCCCGCTCCGCTCAGCCGGTGAGATCGCTGACTTTCTGGCGGACCCGGCCAACCTTCCGGTCTTCGGCAAGCCCCGCTCGGACAGTTTTGCCAGGGGGGCCGCGATGATCGGGGCCAAGGCTGGCGCGGATCAGGTCCGGTTTCTGAACGGCAAGACCGCCCCCATCGCCGATCTTGCAGCTGAGATTACTGCAGATTGGGCCGCCGGTTACCTGTTCCAACCGTTTTACCAGTGCGAGACGGGGCTGCGGCGGCATGTCGGGGCGGCAATGGCCTCAATCCGGATCGTGACCTTGCAGACCGAGCGCGGGGTCGAGCCCTGGTATGCCGTCATCCGCCTGCCAGCCAAGTCAGCCATGCATGACGGTGATGCGCTGGAGGCCCGGATCTGGGGGTTGATCGACCTTGCCTCGGGTCAAGTCGTCAAGCTCCGGTCCCTGCGCGACCCGCTCGCCCCTGACATGACCTGCGGCAATGACCCCGAGGCGGAGTTTCTTGGCTTCACCCTGCCCGATTGGGATCAGGCGCTGACCCTGTGCCGCCTTGGGCATGAGGCCTTTCCCGGCCACGGCATTCTGGGCTGGGATGTGTTCCTGACCGACCAGGGGCCGCTTCTGAACGAAGCCAACGTGAACCCGGGCCATGTCTACCAGGTGGCCGCACAGCGCCCGCTTCTGAACCCCGAAATGCGCCCGGCCTATGACCGGGCGATGGCCTTTGCCAGCAAGCACGGCGGCGGGCAGGTCCGGTTCTGACCGCACGCCAAAGCGGCAGCAACGCCCCGCCGATCGGGGCCTGACCCTGTTGGCAAGCCTGACATGCGGACATAAGGTGCCCGGGCAACGGCCTTTCGCCGTAAGGAGCAAGATCATGACTCGTGCCTTTTTCATCATTCCCGCTGCCGCCTTGACGCTGGCCGCCTGCACCCCGGCTGAACAACAGCTTGCCATCGGAACCGTGGGCGGGGCCGCTGTCGGTGCCGCCGTGTCTTCGGGCGAC
>JAAUPC010000368.1 GCA_012036325.1 Paracoccaceae bacterium | reverse complement strand
GGGGGGTCATCTCGACCTTCCTCCAGGCGTTGAGCTCGATCTTGTAGGGCGCATGAGACTCGCTCATGATTTTGATGTGAACAATGCGCTGGCTTCCCATGCGGCTGGCCGCTAGCGTGGCACATGATCGATTGGCTGTGGCGCGACACGAGGCACGCCGCGCGCGCTCGCGCGTCGTCCCCTCGACACCGCCGTCACCACGCTGACGCTGGCGCTGGGGCCGGGGGGATTGGGGCCGGAGGTGCGGTTACCGGCACGGATTGCCTCGCCTCAGACCCTTGGGGCAGCGGCGGGAGAGTATTTCCCGACCGGTGATCATGCCGAGATGGCGGCGGATCAGGCGGCTGATGACGCGCTGTCGCTGTGTTTTGACGGGCCGCCGGTGAAAAAGCCCATGGTGCTGGTCGGGCGGGCGAACTTGCGGCTGACCCTGACATCTGACCAACCCACGGGCTTTGTGGTGGCGCGGCTGTGTGATGTGGCCCCGGATGGCACATCGAGCAGGATTGCGCATGGGATGCTGAACCTGTGCCACCGCGCGGGCAGTGCTGACCCGCAGTTGGTAGAGCCGGGCCAGCCGGTGCAGGTCATTCTGACGCTGGACGCGATGGCGCATCGGCTGGCACCGGGGCACCGGTTGCGGCTGGCGCTGTCGAACAGCTATTGGCCGTTCCTTTGGCCCTCGGCCCACTCGACGGTGCTGGTGGTGACGGCGGGGCGCTGGGACTGCCGATCCTGCCTGAACCGGCACCCGACTGGCAGCCGCCAGATCCGGAACCCTTACCGTTCCCCCGCCAGCGCACGCTTCGCCCGGGGGCGTGGTCACGCCAGACGGTGGTTGAGCCCGCCACGGGTTGCCAGACCCTGACGATCATCGAAGACACCGGCGACACGGTCGAACCGCACGGACTGACCCATGGCGAGACGATGGAGGAGGTCTGGCAGATTGCCCCCGACGACCCCCTTTCCGCGCGCGCGACCATCCGCTGGGAGCAGCGCCTGTCGCGGGGCGACTGGCGGGTGAGGACGCTGGTGGAAACTGAAATGACCGCCACGGAAACCTTTCTGCGGATGCAGGCGCGGCTGACGGTGTGGGAGGGGGATGCGCAGGTGTTCCAGCGCGACTGGGATGACCTTGTGCCGCGCCGCTTTGTCTGACCGACCGCCTTAGTTGGCGTAGCCCGGGTCTTCGGCGTCAAGAATTGCGCGCAGTTCCGCAAGGTGGGCGTCGGCAAAGCCGGGATAAGCCTCCCATTCCCGGGCGGTCTTTTCGGCGATGGCATCGGGCAGGACGCGCAGCGGGCGGCCGGTTTGCAGAGCGCGGATATAGGTCTCGGCGGCGCGTTCGAAGTAATAGAGGCGGTTGAAGGTTTCGGCCACGCTGCGGCCGATCACAAGGACGCCGTGGTTGCCCATCACCATGGTGGTGATCTTCGGGTCGGCCATGAGGGTGGCGCAGCGGGCGCCTTCCTCTTCAAACGCCATGCCGCCGTAATGGTCATCGACCACCACCCGGTTGTGGAACATGGCGGAGTTCTGGTCGATCGCCGGAAGGCGGCTGTCGGCGAGGCTGGCCAGCACGGTGGCGTGGATCGAATGGACATGCATGACGCAAACCGCATGCGGGCAGGCGCGGTGGATTGCGCCGTGCAGGCCCCAAGCCGTGGGGTCTGGCGCATCGGGGCGGGTCATGGTGGTGGGGTCGTTGGCGTCAATCTCGACCAGCGAGGTCGCGGTGATCCGGCTGAAGTGCCGCCCGTTCGGGTTGATCAGAAAGCGCGTGCCCTCCGGGTTGACCGCCAGCGAGAAGTGATTGGCCACCGCTTCATGCAGGTTCAGACGCGCGGTCCAGCGGAAGGCGGCCGCCAGATCCAGCCGTTCCGACAGATGCGACATGTTGGCATGCTGGTTCATGTGGTCCCCTCAACCCCTGATAGAACTGCAGGGCGCTGCAAATCAGCGGCTGCAATTTCGTTGAAAATAGGTTAACACCTTTCTCGGAACCATCCCAGATGCCTTGGGGTCCGTGCCGCGCTGGGGGAGCGTGGCGCGCCCATGGCAGACATTGCACCCTTATTGAATGTGGCGGGCGTCCTGAATTTAACCTGTAAGTTTCCTTTTTTCCGGCGGATGCTGACCGCAATGCTGGCAAAGACTGATCAGACGGTGAAGGAGGTATTGCGTGCAGATTTCAGCCAGACCTGACCAGTTTCCGCCCAGACGCCAGCCGATGGGCGTGCGCGTCATGTTATTGACGGACCAGCCCGAAGGCCAGACCGCCAGCCGCCTTGCCAGCTACGGCAGCCTTGTCGAAACCGAAGCCGCACTGCCTGCCGCCCTGTCCAGCCTCTTGGAAGACCGGATCGGCTATGATCTTTTCGTGATGGATTGCGATGCTTTCGGCGGCATCAGCGCCGCGGAACGCGCGATTTCCGCCCTGATCGCGGCCGATGCGCGGATGCGCGTCATGCTGGTCAGTGCCGAGTTTGACAGCCCCGCCTATCCCTTGGGGCGGCGGTCGGCGGTCTGTCTGCCCGATGCGGTGCCAGAAGGCGACTTTCGCTACGGCTTTGACCATGTGCTGCGCGACCGCATGACAGCGCAGATGATGTAGCGGGTTTGGGGGGCGGAACACCGCCCACCCAAGCTTGCAAGGTCAGGCGAGTGCGAGGTTCGTCGCCGACTCACGTCCGTCACGGCCTGCTTCGATGTCGAAGGTGACCGGCTGGCCATCCTTCAGGCTGCGAAGCCCGGCGCGTTCCAGCGCGGTGATGTGAACGAACACGTCCTTCTTGCCGCCTTCCGGGGCAATGAAGCCATAACCCTTGGTTTCATTGAACCATTTCACGGTGCCCTTGGCCATCGTGATGTCTCCTGTCTCGTGGTCCGCCCGCGAGATTGCGGCGGTTTGGCCCCGTCAGCTTAGTGTCGATTGCTGTGGCCGATGGTCGGAGACAGTGGTCGAAAAGATAACGTCGCAGGGAAACAATCTCACATTCTGGAGTTGATTCCAAGGGATTCGGGCATTTCGGGGCTGCGGGGGGCGGTTAGAGGCCGATCTCCTTTCGGGCTGTGCTGTCCTGTGGAATAGGTTTATGCTGCGCTGCAGCAAGGGTGAGGGAATCGCGATGGGCAAGGTGGTGACCGTGGCACAGCAGAAGGGCGGGTCGGGCAAGACCACGCTTGCGGTGAACCTTGCGGTTGAATTGCACGGGCGCGGATTGAAAGTCGCCCTGCTGGACACCGACCCGCAAGGCAGCCTGGGCCGTTGGTTCATGGCGCGGCGGGCCGTCAGCGCCACTGACGGGATGGAGTTTTCCACCGCTTCGGCCTGGGGGGTGGGGTATGAGTGTGAAAAGCTGAAGAAGGTGGCCGATATCGTCATCATCGACACGCCGCCCAAGGTGGACGCCGACCTGCGCCCCGCCCTGCGCGAGGCGGATCTGGTGCTGGTGCCGGTCTCGGCCTCGATGATGGACCTTTGGGCCACGGATGGGGTCTTTGACCTGATCGGCCGCGAAGGGCGCAGGGCGGTGATCGTTCTGAACCGTGTCAAGTCTGGCACGCGGCTGGGCCTGCAGGTGGCGGACGCGGCGGCAGCGGTGGTGGTAGTACCGG
>JAAUPC010000367.1 GCA_012036325.1 Paracoccaceae bacterium | reverse complement strand
GCGAAGGTCGGCGCAGCCCATGCGGGCGGCAAGGTGGCCGCCGGCGGAGTGGCCGGTTACCACCATCGGCCCCGGGGCGTGGGCGGCGACCCTGCGGCAGGCGGCGGCGATTTTCGGCGGTCATGTCGGCCAGGCGCGCCTCGGGCGCAAGGGTGTAGCCGGGCATGGCGACGGCGAAACCTCGGGCAAGCGCCCCGGCCGCAAGGTGGGACCAGTGCGACTTGTCAAAGAGGTGCCAGTAGCCGCCGTGGATATAGACCAGCGTGCCCTTTGGGGGGGCTTCGGGCAGGAAGAGGTCAAACCTTTGGCGGGGGGCGGGGCCGTAGGGTTGGTCCAAAAGAGCGCGGGGGCCGAGGGCAGAGCGGAAGGCCGCAGCCTCCGCCTGCCAGCGGGACGGATAGTCGGCAGCACCCGGGATGAAGGCCCCGTTCATGTAGTCTCGGTCAGGGTCGGGCCAGCGGTAGGGGGGCGGGGTCATCGGCATGGCCTGATCCGGCTTTGCTTTGGAGACTTTTGCAACGATACGGGACAGGCGGGCCGAAGCACGGCCCCCATCACATCACCGCCCCGATCTGCCAAGGCACGAATCGGCGCCGCCGAAGCCCAGTTCTTCGGACAGGGTCTGTGTGCCACTTGCGGTGGCGATGATCTTGTCGAGGATCTCTTCGCCCTTCGCCTTTATGCTGACGCCGTCCAGAATGTCGCCGCAGTTGATGTCCATGTCTTCCTTCATCCGGGCGTACATTTCGGAGTTCGTCGCCAGCTTGATGCAAGGGCTGGGCTTGTAACCGGAGACCGACCCCCGCCCCGTGGTGAAGACGATCAGGGTAGCGCCCGAGGCGATCTGGCCGGTGACGGAGCAGGGGTCATAGCCGGGGCTGTCCATGTAGACAAAGCCGGGCGTGGTGATCGGTTCGGCAAATTTGTAGACGCCTGCCAAGGGGGCGGTGCCGCCCTTGGCCACGGCCCCAAGGGATTTCTCAAGGATCGTCGTCAGCCCGCCGCGCTTGTTCCCGGGGCTGGGGTTGTTGTCCATCTCACCCTCGTTCCGGGCGGTGTAGTCTTCCCACCAGCGGATGCGTTCCAGAAGCGTCTCACCCACCGCCGCACTGACGGCGCGGCGGGTCAGAAGGTGTTCGGCCCCGTAAATCTCGGGCGTTTCCGAGAGGATCGTGGTGCCGCCCATCTGGACCAGAAGGTCTGAGGCGTGGCCAAGGGCAGGGTTGGCGGTGATGCCGGAATAGCCGTCCGACCCGCCGCATTGCAGCCCGACGACCAGCTTTGACACCGGCGCGGGCTGCCGCTCCAACCGCCCGGCGACCTCGGCCATTTCGCGCAACACGGTCAGGGCGCGGTCGATGGTGGCGCGGGTGCCGCCTTCGCCCTGAATTGTCATGTAGCGGAAGTTGCCATCGGGGCGCAGGCGGCCCTGGCCGACAAGGTCGGGGACCTGCATCACCTCACAGCCGAGGCCCACCAGAAGGATACCGCCGAAGTTCGGTTCCGCGCATAGCCTTTCAGCGTGCGCATCAGGGTGGCGTAGCCCTCATTCGTGCCGGACATGCCGCAGCCGGTCTGGTGCACGATGGGCACGATCCCGTCGATCCCCGGCATGGCCGCCAGAACCGGGTCCTTCTCGGCCGCCTCGGCGATGAAGCGTGCGACGGAGCCTGAGCAGTTCACCGAGGTCAGGATGCCAAGGTAGTTCCTTGTGCCGACCGTGCCGTCCGGGCGGTGATAGCCCATGAAGCTGCGCGGCGGCAGCGCGGGCAGGGGGCGGCATTCGGCGCCGATGGCATAGTCGCTGGAATGTGGACCCATGCCAAGGTTGTGGCTGTGGATATGCGCCCCGGCAGGAATGTCAGCGGTCGCCTGACCGATGATCTGGCCATAGCGGATGACCATATCCCCCTTTGCAATCGCCTGAGCGGCGATTTTGTGGCCGCGCGGCACGGCCCCGGGCAGGGGTGCTGCAACTGCCGCCACCACCGCCCCTGGTGCCAGATCCTGCAGGGCGATCACCACATTGTCGGACCCGTGCAGCCGGATCACCCCATCAGCCATGCCCGACCCTTTCCAGAAAGCCCGCTGCGGTCCGTCGGATGATTGACCAAGGCGGCGCAGTTACCTAACATGTTAGCATGTTACAACCAGCCGCTGCCGCCAAACAAGACCCCACCGCGCCGCAGGCCCCGGGCGCGCGGCGCTTGCGGCCATTGGCTGCGTTTTCAGGGTCGCTGGGCCAGCGGGTCTATCAGACGCTGCGCCAAAGCATCCTGTCGCTGGACTATCGCCCCGGGGAAATCCTCCGCAAGCCCGAGGTTTGCGCGGCCCTTGGCGTCAGCCGCAGCCCGGTGGCCGATGCGGTGGCCCGGTTGCAGGCCGAGGGGCTGGTGGATGTGATTCCGCAAGCGGGCACTTTCGTCGCGCGCTTTTCGATGCAGGAAATCCGTGAGGGGTGCTTTCCTGCGGGAAGCGATCGAAGTGGCGGCGATCGAACATGTCGCCGCGCGGATCACCGATGACCAGTTGCAGCTGTTGCGTCGCAACCTGACGGTGCAGGCGGCGCTGGTGGCGGATGGCGACATTCCCGGCTTTTACGGGATGGACGCTGCGATGCATGAGCTGCTTTTGTCCTTCACCGGCTTTCCAAAGCTGGCGCAGGTGGCTGAAACCGCCTGGCTGCATGTGAACCGCGCGCGCCAGCTGATTCTGCCGGTGCCGGGCCGGGTTGCGGCGACGCTGGCCGAACACCAGTCGATCCTGCAGGCGCTTGAGGCGCGCGACCCTGACGCCGCGCGCATGGCGGTGCAGGCCCATCTGCGCCAGCTGATCACCTATCTGGAACCGCTGGAGCGGGACCGGCCCGAGCTTTTCAGCCCCGACCGGAGGCCAGCATGATCCCGAACCGCCCGCGCTATGCCGCGCGGCTGAACGCCTTCAAGGTCAAGGGCGGGTCGGTGGCTGAGATGATCGCCGGGGCAGGGCAGGTAGGGGGCCTGAGTGCGGCGGACCTGAACTATCCAGACCATTTCGCCATGCATGACGAAGCGCAGCTGTCGCGCCTGTTGGCCGATCAGGGACTGGCGCTGAACGGCTTGGCGATGCGGTATTATACCGAAAGTGGCTTCAAGCTGGGGGCCTTCACCCACCCGGACCCCGCCTTGCGGCAGGCGGCGATTGACCTAACCAAACGCGGGGTCGACGCCTGCGCCGCTATGGGTGGGACGCAGATGACGCTCTGGATGGGGCAGGACGGGTTCGACTACAGCTTTCAGGCCGATTACGGGCGGATGTGGGATGACACCGTCGCCGCCATCGCCGAAGTCGCCGACCACAACCCCGCCATCGACATCGCCGTGGAATACAAGCCCAACGAACCCCGCGCCCATGCGCTGATGCCGGACATGGCGACCACGCTCTTGGCGCTGGCGGAGGTGGGGCGGCCGAACACCGGTGTCACGCTCGACTTCGCCCATATGCTGTACGCGGGTGAGATGCCGGCCAAGGCCGCGATGCTGGCCGCGCGGAAAAGCCGGGTCTTGGGGATGCATCTGAACGACGGCTACGGCAAGCGTGATGACGGGGCTGATGGCGGGGTCAGTGCATCCGGTCCAGACGGTGGA
>JAAUPC010000366.1 GCA_012036325.1 Paracoccaceae bacterium | reverse complement strand
TCGCGACACCGTTCGGAGAGAACCGCAGGCTCGTAGGCGCCGCCGCCGGCGATGTTGGTCTTGGTATATTCCAATCCCCAGGGGTCCTTGGGGTTGGAATTCTTCTGCACCAGCCGCGAGTGATAGACTGCGGGCACGATGACCGCGAGATCGGGGATGGTCAGCCTGTCCTTGCGGATGAAATCGACGCGGAAGGTGTGATCGTCGACCGCGACGAACTGCTCCGGCTTGACCATCGAACCGGCCTTCATCTGCACGGCCGGGAAGCCGCCGAGAGTGACCGCCCGGTCGAAGGACCATTTGACGTCGTGCGCCGTGACCGGCCGGCCATCGTGGAACTGGGCATTCGGGCGCAGATGGAAGGTCACCGACATGCCATCGGGGCGCGATGCTCCAGGACTCGGCGCGCAGCTTCGTCAAGAACGGGAGCTATGACGAGGCGCGCCGCATCGTTTACACGTTCCGCAAGCGGCAGGGCGTAGGCCGTGGCCACCTCGGGGTTCGTGGCGTGAAAGGCGGTGTCGAAGGCGGCGTATTGCGGGAGGTTTGGCAAAAGCCGCACAACGGCTTGAATTCCCACCAAAGCTGCGGGGTTGTGCAGCGGGGCGAGTGGCACGGCTGCGTTGATCTCGGCGTGAACTTCTGAAGTGATCCGACAAGCCGCCGTCAGCCTTGGCCCGCCGTGGACCACCCGGTGCGCGGCACCTTGCAGAGCCGAAGCCGGGATACCCGTCCGCCGCAGCGCGCCATCCAGTGCCGCAGCGTGACCATCGCTTCCAATCTCTTCCTCCGCTTCGCGCGCCACCGGGTCAGGCCCATCATAGACCGCCAGTTTCAAGGAAGATGACCCTGCGTTCACAATCAGCAACATCAGACCACCGCCTTGCCCAAGCCCAGAAGCGCAAGGCCCGCCAGAAGCACGATGGCAAAGCGCCGAAACTCTTGCGGGTCAGTCCCGAAGAAATGCCGCCCCCCCAGCCAGTTGCCCAAAAGCGTCAGCGGCAGGGCCAGAAGGGCTGCCCAAAGCGTATCCCAACTGACCAGACCGGCGTACCAGTAAAGCGGTGCAGAATAGAGGTCCAACAAGGGAAAGTAAGCGATCAGGGTCGCGCGGAACACGTTCGCCGGTATCGGCTGCGCGGCAAAGAACGCCGCCATCGGCAGCCCCCCCCATCCCCGGCGCGTTGGCAAGGCCTGAGACTAGCCCGGCCACGCCGTTCCCTGCCCCCGCAACCTCAGCCCGCAAGCGCCAGCCCGCCAACAGGACGCCACACATCAAAAGGACATAGCCGGACACGACAGCCCGCGCCGTATCTTCACTGACGCCGGTCAGGATCCACAGGCCGATGGGCAGCCCAATCGCCGCGCCGCCCAAAAGCCACCAGACCCGCTTCCAGTCCACGTCCGGCCCTGCGCCCTTAGCGGCCTGCAGCGACATGACCGTTTCAAGAATGACCACCACAGCCACAAAGTTCAGCGGATTGGTTACCAGGCTTGAGGCCGCAATCAGTAGCGCCGAAAACCCAAAGCCCGAATAGCCCCGTACGAACCCGGCAACGAGGAGCGCCACCGCCAACCAGACAAGCGCCCCCGGCCCAAGGTCATAGGGCATGGCAAGACCCATCTGCAATTTTTCGCAGAAAAATTGTGGCCCGGCTCACCCCACCACCTGCGGCCGCATGTCCGCCTTGGAGATCCCCGCCACCTCCACCGGTTTCTTCATCGCGTCGCGGCGGAAGGGTTCGCCCAGTTCCTGATTGATCAGCGCCTCGATCAGCGTGGTTTTCCCGGCCATCTGGTCGATGATCGCTTGCCGCAGGGCGGCCGTCAGCTCGTCCATCGTCCGCGCCTGCACGCCCTGCAAGCCACAGGCCTTGGCGATCCCGGCATAGCTGACCTGGGTGTCCAACTCGGTTCCCACAAAATTGTCGGCATACCAGAGCGTGGAGTTCCGCTTTTCCGCCCCCCACTGGTAGTTGCGGAAAACGACCATGGTGATCGCGGGCCATTCCGGGCGGCCAATCGCTGTCAGTTCCGTCACCGCGATGCCGAACGCGCCGTCCCCGGCAAAACCGACCACGGGGGTATCCGGGCAAGCGATCTTGGCCCCCACAATTGACGGAAGACCGTAGCCACAAGGCCCGAACAGACCGGGCGCCAGATATTTCCGCCCCTCGTCAAAGGTCGGGTAAGCGTTGCCGATGGCACAGTTGTTGCCAATGTCAGAGGAGATGATCGCCTCACGCGGCAGGGCGGACTGGATCGCGCGCCAGGCCATGCGGGGGCTCATCCAGTCGGGCTTGGCCTTGCGCGCACGGTCATTCCACGAGGTGCCGGGATCGTCTTCCTCATGGTCCATGCTGGAAAGCGCCTGCGCCCAGGCCGATTTCACCTGGGCGATGCGGGCCTTGCGTTCCATCCGCGCATGGTCACCGGCGGTAGGGGCAAGTCGCGCCAAAACCGCCTCGGCGACCTTTTTCGCGTCGCCGACAATGCCAACAGTAACCTTTTTGGTCAGCCCGATCCGATCCGGGTTGATGTCGACTTGGATGATTTTGGCCGTCTTCGGCCAGTAGTCCAGCGCGTATCCGGGAAGCGTTGAAAACGGGTTCAGCCGGGTACCCAAACAGAGTACCACATCCGCCCCGGAAATCAACTCCATTGCGGCTTTCGAGCCGTTGTAGCCCAAGGGTCCGGCAAAAAGCGGATGGCTGCCGGGGAAGGCGTCATTGTGCTGGTAGCCGACGCAGACCGGGGCATCCAGACGCTCGGCCAGCGCCATCGAGGCCGGGATAGCGCCGCCCAGAACCACCCCCGCGCCGTTCAGGATCACCGGGAATTTCGCCTGCGACAACAGCTCTGCCGCCGCCGCAATCGCCGCTTCACCGCCAGAGGGCCGCTCAAACTCCACCATGGCGGGCAGGTCGATATCGATGACTTGAGTCCAGTAGTCGCGCGGCATGTTGATCTGGACAGGGGCGCTCATCCGTTTGGCGTTCAGGATGCAGCGGTTCAGGACTTCGGCCACGCGGGCGGGGTCGCGGACCTCCTCCTGGTAGGCGACCATGTCCTGGAAAAGGGCCATCTGCTCCACTTCCTGAAAGCCGCCCATCCCGATGGTCTTGTTCGCGGCCTGCGGGGTGACCAGCAGCAAAGGCGTGTGGTTCCAGTAGGCCGTCTTGACCGCCGTGACGAAGTTGGTGATCCCCGGCCCGTTCTGCGCGATCATCATGCACATCTTGCCAGAAGCGCGGGTGAACCCATCCGCCATCATCCCGCCTGAGCCTTCATGCGCGCAGTCCCAGAAGGTGATGCCCGCCTTGGGAAAAATGTCCGAGATCGGCATGAAGGCCGACCCGATGATCCCGAACGCATGTTCGATCCCGTGCATCTGCAGGACCTTCACAAAGGCTTCTTCGGTGGTCATCTTCATCGCAAGTCTCCATCCTGATCCTGGCTTTGCACAGCCTTTGCGCGCTACCCTACTGCCGCAGCCAAGCTGACCTTAGGGCCAGTTCTTACGCCCCGCTATATCCAGGGCGACCTTCCTCGTTCGGCTCCGTCTTTTCATCGAGGCGCGGTCCGCCCAACAACTTGGTGCCGAAGAACCCGGACCAGGCGTGCCATTTC
>JAAUPC010000365.1 GCA_012036325.1 Paracoccaceae bacterium | reverse complement strand
GCCGCCCGCGCCCCGGCAAGTGTGCCCCTTTACCGCAGTGGCCCCCGCGCCTATAACCCCCCGCATGGAATACGGGCTGATCTCGCGTCGAATTAGCTGCCCGGCAGGCTGACCCCCAGCCGCCGGGTTCATTGCGCTTGGCCGATCCCCACCCCTCCCCCTTTTGACCGCGAGTACGCTCATGTCTTCCGACACCGTTGTTCCCGACTATCGCGACACCGTCTTTCTGCCCGAAACCCCCTTCCCGATGCGCGCAGGCCTGCCGCAGCGTGAACCCGACTGGCTGGCCCGGTGGGAGCGGATCGGCGTCTATGACCGCCTCCGCTCTACAGCCGCCGGGCGGGTGCCCTTCGTGCTGCACGACGGCCCTCCTTACGCCAACGGACACCTGCACATCGGCCACGCGCTGAACAAGGTGCTGAAGGACATGGTGGTCCGCAGCCAGCAGATGATGGGCCGCGACGCCCGCTATGTGCCGGGATGGGACTGCCACGGGTTGCCGATCGAGTGGAAGATCGAGGAACAGTACCGCGCCAAGGGTCTGAACAAGGACGACGTGGATATCGTCGACTTCCGCCAGGAATGCCGCCGCTTTGCCGAAGGCTGGATCGACATCCAGCGCGAAGAATTCAAGCGCCTCGGCGTCACCGGCGCCTGGGACCGGCCCTACCTGACGATGGACTACCACGCCGAAGCGGTGATCGCGGCGGAGTTCATGAAGTTTGTCATGAACGGGAGTTTGTATCAGGGCTCAAAGCCGGTGATGTGGTCACCGGTGGAGAAGACCGCTCTGGCCGAGGCGGAGGTGGAGTATCACGACCATACCAGCCATCAGGTCTGGGTGAAGTTCCCGGTATCTTCCGGACCCGAAACCATCGGGTCCGAAGTCAATGATTTGCTAGGCAACGCTTCCGTAGTCATCTGGACTACCACCCCCTGGACGATCCCGCAAAACCGCGCGATCTCATTTGGTCCAGCCATCGAGTATGGCGTCTATGCCGTCACTGAGGTGCCGGACGGCAGTCAACTTAAGGTCGGAGAAAAGCTGATCCTTGCCGACAAATTGGCTGAGGCAACCTTCAACGCTGCGAAGTCCAGCGCAGAGCGACTGCGCGGCATATCCGCGGACAGCCTGTCCACCATTGGCACCTCACATCCCTTCCACTCCATCGAAAGAGGCAACGGCGAGTGGGACTACCCAGTCCCCATGCTTCCCGGCGATCATGTCACCGACGACGCAGGCACCGGCTTTGTGCACACCGCCCCCAGCCACGGCGATGACGACTACCAGATGGGCGTCAAGTTCAACCTCCCGATGACCTACAACGTCGAGGCGGATGGCTCCTACCGCCCCGACCTGCCGCTGTTTGGTGGCCAGCACATCATCCTGCCCGACGGCAAGGAAGGCCCGGCCAACGTCAGCGTCATCAAGCAGCTGGCCTATTCCGGTGCCCTCTTCGCCAAGGCGAAGCTGAAGCATTCTTATCCGCATTCCTGGCGGTCGAAGGCCCCGGTGATCTACCGCAACACGCCGCAGTGGTTCGTGGCCATCGACAAGACGCTTGACGACGGCATGACGACCTACGGCCAGACGATCCGCACCCGCGCGTTGAACTCGATCAACCAGCTGGTCGAATGGACCCCGGCGACGGGGCGCAATCGCCTCCATTCGATGATCGAGGCGCGGCCGGATTGGGTGCTCTCGCGCCAGCGCGCCTGGGGTGTGCCGTTGACTGCCTTCATCAAAAAGGGCGCCAAGCCGACCGATCCTGACTTCCTCCTCCGCAATGCGGAAGTGAACGCCCGTATCATCGCGGCGTTTGAGGCGGAAAGCGCGGATGTTTGGTTTGTGCAAGGATTCAAGGAACGCGTGCTGCAAGGCATCGTGAATCCGTCTGATTATGTCAAAGTTGATGACGTGCTGGATGTCTGGTTCGATTCAGGCTCCACCCACGCCTTCGTCCTGCGGGACCGTGAGGATGGCAGCGCGGACGGCCTTGCCGACCTTTATCTGGAAGGCACCGACCAGCATCGCGGATGGTTCCATTCCTCCATGCTGCAGGCCTGCGGCACCAAGGGGCGGGCGCCCTATCGCGGCGTGCTGACCCACGGCTTCACGCTGGACGAGAAGGGCATGAAGATGTCCAAATCGCTTGGCAACACCACCGCGCCGCAAGAGGTGATCGGCGAATATGGTGCCGATATCCTGCGGCTTTGGGTGGCGCAGTCGGACTACACGGTCGACCTGCGCATCGGAAAGGAAATCCTGAAAGGCGTGGCCGACAGCTACCGCCGCCTGCGCAACACCATGCGCTACATGCTGGGCGCGCTTGCCGGGTTCAGCCCGGATGAGCGGGTGGATCCGACCGAGATGCCGGAACTGGAGCGGTGGGTCCTGCACCGTTTGGCCGAACTGGATACCGAAGTGCGCGAGGGCTATGCCAAGTACGACTTCCAGGGCGTGTTCCAGAAGCTGTTCGCCTTCTGCACCACGGACCTTTCGGCGGTCTATTTCGACATCCGCAAGGACGCGTTGTATTGCGACGCCCCCACCAGCCTGCGCCGGCGTGCCTGCCGGACGGTGCTGGATATCCTTTTCCACCGCCTGACCACCTGGCTGGCCCCGATCCTTGTCTTCACCATGGAAGAGGTCTGGCTGGAGCGGTTCCCGGGCGAGGAGTCGTCGGTTCACCTGATGGATTTCCCCGAAACGCCAAAAGGCTGGCTTGACCAGACCTTGGCGGCGAAATGGGACGCCCTGCGCGATGCCCGCCGTGTGGTCACCGGCGCTCTGGAGGTGCAGCGGACGGCGAAAGTGATCGGCTCCAGCCTGGAAGCCTCGCCTGAGGTGTTCGTGACTCCGGTCATCGCCGGGCTGCTGGGCGGGGTGGATTTTGCGGAACTCTGCATCACCTCGGGGCTAAGCCTGTCCACCGGCACAGCGCCTGAGGGAGCCTTTGCCCTGTCGGACGTGCCGGACGTGGCGGTGCTGTTCCATCCTGCCAAAGGGGCCAAATGCGAACGCTGCTGGAAGGTCTTGCCGGACGTGGGCACGCACAAGCATCCGGGCACCTGCCAGCGCTGCTCTGACGCGCTGGGGGTAGGATGGGCAATATTGCCCATCCAACGCGAAAAACGGTGCTAACGCCGTTCGGCCCGGTCACTTTGGCCGAAGCCGCAGGGCGGATTGTCCGGCTTGACTGGCGGGCGGACCCCGGCGACGCCTCACCCTTGCTGGAGGAGGCGTCGCGGCAGATGCTGGCCTATTTCGACCGGCGCCTCAGCCGGTTCGATCTGCCGCTCGACTGGGGCAGCGGCCTGCATGCCGCAGTGCGCCGGGCGATGGCGAAGATCCCCTTGGGCGAGACGCGCACCTATGGCCAGTTGGCCAAGCTGGTTGCGGCCCCCGCGCAAGCGGTGGGGCAGGCCTGTGGCGCGAACCCCTTGCCGATCCTGATCCCCTGCCACCGTGTGACAGGCACCGACTGGTTCGGCGGCTTTTCCGCGCCGGGGGGCGTTGAGACGAAGGCGGCCCTACTGCGCCATGAAGGGGCCCTTCTCCTGTGACGGCGGCAGTGCGGGCGGCGATCCTGGATCTGGCGCTGGCCCGGGGGCGGGGACGGTCACTTTGCCCGTCCGAGGTGGCCAAGGCCCTTGC
>JAAUPC010000364.1 GCA_012036325.1 Paracoccaceae bacterium | reverse complement strand
CAACTTGGCCCATGCCCGCGATCTGATCGCGGCCTGGGTCACCGACTACAACACCGCAAGGCCCCATTCGGCCCTCGGCTACCAGACCCCCGCAGGTTTCGCCCTGCACCTGACCACCGCAATCGCCGTCCCGCTGCACGCGATGAGAGTTCCGCGCGCCGGGCGATTGCTCAACCCGCGCCAAACGGCGTAATTGACCACCGGGCTCCGGTCGTAGTTGGATGAAAGAACAGTGGCAGGTCAGACGTAAGGCAGCATCGACGAGAGCCGCTTCTCGCCCTTGACCCATGCGGGCAGCGCGGTGAGCGGATCGAGGGCGTCGGCCACGACATCGGCCAGTCCATCACGGGGCATAGCTGTCGCCTCCGTGGAGCTTGCGGTTCGCCGTGGGCGGGGTTTCCTGCAAGGTGATCACCAGGACATCGAGAAAGTTCGGATCCCAGTCCGCAGCCTTCCAGAGCGCAGGCCAGGCCAGCCCCGCGAACACAGCCACCACCCAGCTCTGCACCCAGAGGAACAGAAGCGTGGAGCCGAAGAGCCAGACCATGGCATACATGATCGGCAAGCCCATCAGCTTGGGCGGCCTGAGAAGGCCGATGAACACGCGGGACTGGTCGGACATGGGTCTTGCTCAGGTTGTCCAGATGGCGGCGACAATGGTGGGCGCCGCGGCGATGCCCGCGATCGCGACCACCACCCAGAGCGCTTGGCGGAAATCGAGGATGCCGAAGAGCCAGGAGAGGAAGACGCCGATCAGCGCGAGCGTGCCGATCACGATGCCCAAAGGACCGGTGATCGCATCGACGATGCCCTGCAGCAGCGTCTGCACCGGCGATAGGTCGATGCTTTGGGCTAGTGCCGGTCCCGCCAGCACGATGAGAGCCATCGCGCCGAGCGCGACAAAGGAAGATTTGGACGTCACGAAAGGCCTCCTCTCAGCCGCTGGAACACGGCTGTCACACGGGCCACATGGCCTTGGGTTTCTCGAAAGGGGGGAATGCCGCCATGGCGGGTGACCGCATGGGGACCGGCATTGTAGGCCGCGAGCGCCAGCGCGGGATCGCCGAACTGCTCAAGCATCATGAGAAGGTACCGCGCCGAGCCGTCGAGGTTCTGGGCGATGTCATGGGGATCGACGCCGAGATCGCGCGCGGTATCGGGCATCAGCTGGCCAAGCCCGATGGCCCCGACCGGGCTCAAGGCGCCGGGATTGTACGCGCTCTCGACCTCGATATTGGCGCGGTAGAACAGCGCCCAATCGCTGACCGACAGTCCCGCCTGACGCAGGGTGTCATGGCTGCCGTAGCGCAGCGCCGTGGTCTCGATGGCGTGGAGGATTTCGGGGGAAGCGCGGACGGCGCGCGGGGCGATCGCTGCGGCAGCTGTCACATTGCTCAGGGGAGCATCATCCCCACGGGACTGCGGTGCAGCAAAGAGAAAGAGACGATCTGGAAGGGGCCTATTCTGGGTGTCGTCGTCACCGGTGAACGAGCGCAAGTTGTTCGTGGTATCAGTTATGTCGATCAGTCGACCATCGGGACTTACCTGGAAGATGAAACCGTCGGCAAGGGCCAGGGGCGCGGAACAAACGCCTGTACCCAATGCAACGACGAGCGCAAACGCGCGGTCAGTTGTCCTTGACCAAAACCGGGCCGGTCCTCGGTTCGGACGTGCGCCCAGGTGCTGCGTGACGTTCGCGGGCGCCTTCCACGAGAGGGATGCTGGCGGTCGTGCAGCCCATGTCGGCAAGGAAGCTGACAAGGCCAACGATGGTCTTGAAATCGCGCAGTTTGAGGACGCTGCGGCTGGTGACAAGCATCTTGTCGTCGCGCCCATCCGGGGCAACGGCCCGGATAACCCAGGCGCCGTACCAACTGTTGTGGCGCTTCTCGGCCCCTTCCTTGCAGACCACCTCGATGAGGTAGCCTTCGGCAAGGAGGCCGCGCAGTCCATCTTCTGTAACCACATTTGGTGCTTCTTCTATCATGGCCTTCCCTGGGTCCTTTTTTTCTGCCTGGGTGCAGTCTCAGGCCCACGGGGTCGCAACACCGCGGGCGATACAATACAACATGAACGATAGCAAGACAATTAAAACGACTTGACGAAGATCGCCTTGCTCCGATAACGGTGATAGCTGACAAACTTGTGATCTTAAAGGCGGCAAAGGAGTTTTGCCCTGCACATGACCTGTGCGTGCAACATCACTCTTGCGCTGCTGATCACCGTCCTTGTGACGGGTGGTCAGGCTCACGCCTGCACCCCGCCGGAGCGCCCGTTCCTGCCCACGTCACGCGAAGACATGCGCGCCTACGCGGATCTGATCCGGGGAGATTTCGAGGCCTATATCGCCGACGTGCAGGATTATTTTCGCTGCCTCGATGACGAACGCGCGCGGGCTTTCATTGAGGCCAGGGAGGTGAGCGAGGAGTACGGGCGGTTCGTTGATGTCCTAGATTGACAGGGTGGGCGGAAAGCGGTCGTTCGGCACGACCATACAGCCGGTGCGCTGATTCAAAAGTGGCCGTCTGCAGAAGGGCATGGGGTGAGCGTGACACCTGATGAGGGTACTTCGGTCGACTGCTCCCGGAATTGCTCTTGACGGTCCGGTCTGATCCGCGGGCATACCCTTTGCAAGTCGGACGCTGATGCCGGGAACACCGCCGAGATTGAATAACGTGGGTCCTCACCAGGTCCCCGTGTTTTCCATTTCGATCCAGGGCGCGTTTGGCGGCAGGGCATCACCACGTTGCAGAAGTTCGACCGAGATATTGTCGGGCGACCGGACGAAGGCCATCCGCCCGTCACGCGGCGGGCGGTTGATCGTCACGCCTTCGGCCATCAACTGCGCACAAGCGGCGTGGATGTCGTCGACCTCGAAGGCAATGTGGCCGAAATGGCGGCTGTCAGAGGGCGGGCCCGGGTCTCCGTCCCAGTTCAGGGTCAGTTCCACCTCGCAGTCTGGCTGCCCGGGGGCGGCGAGGTAGACCAGCGTATAGCGACCTTCGGCATTCTCGATCCACCGGGTCTCCTGCAGGCCGAGAAGCGTCCAGAACCGCAGCGAGGCGTCAAGGTCCAGGACCCGGACCATGGTATGAAGATAGCGCAAGGACATGTCGGCTCCTTTTGCGTGGATCAGGCCGCGGCCTTGTGGCAGGCCACTGCGCCGCCGCCCATCGGGCGCAGGTCTGGCTGTTTACGGCGGCAGTGGTCGTCGGCGAGCGGACAGCGCTGCGCGAAGGCGCAGCCGGGCGGGACATTGGCCGGGTCGGGCAGCTCGCCGGGCAGGCGCAGGCGATCAGTCGTGCGCAGACGCGGGTCGGGGCGCGGCGCGGCGGCGATCGAGGGCGCGGGTGTAGGGGTGGCGGCGGGCCGAGAAGAGTTCGGCCGCGGGGGCGATCTCGACGATGCGGCCAAGGTACATCACGGCCACGCGGTCGGCGATGTGGCGGACGACCGTGAGGTCATGGCTGATGAACAGATAGGCCAGCCCCATGTCACGCTGCAGATCCAGCATAAGGTTGATCGTCTGTGCCTGGACGGACACGTCCAGCGCCGACAGCGCCTCGTCCGCGATCACCACGCGGGGCCCCGGGGCCAGCGCTCGGGCGATGCCGACACGCTGGCGCTGGCCGCCGGAAAAAGCGTGGGGGTAGCGGTCCGATC
>JAAUPC010000363.1 GCA_012036325.1 Paracoccaceae bacterium | reverse complement strand
AGGTTTCGGTTGCGGCATGCGCCTGATAGCCCGCCGGAAACACCGCGCCTTGCGCCAGCCGGGGGCAATTCTGCTGGTGGATGGCCCGGCCCTCTGGTCCGACCTGGGCCTTCTGGCCAAGCGGCTGACCAAGGCGGCAGGTGCGCGGCTCATGCAGCCCTTCTTCGTCAGTCGCTTTCGCCGGGGGGCGGGGGCGGTGAAGGTCGAACGCATGGCCTACCGGATCGAAGACAACCTCAAGCTTCTGGCCGGCGCGCCTGCGCTTGTGCTTTGCGGTACCACCCGGCCCGCCGGGTTCTTCGCCTATCCCGGCCTGCCCTCCACCCCCGATGACCCAGACACCCGCCTGATCGACCTTTGCTCGCGCGACATGGACATTGCCTGGACCCTGCAGGCGCTTGCTGATGAGTTGGGTGAGGCTGAGTTGGGGCCAGAAGATTTCACCCCCCTCGACCTGCCCGCCTTGCCGGAGGGTGCCCTGACCGTGGCAAAGGTGGGTGAGGCGATCGGCCACCTGATGCCCGACAATGCGGTGGTGGTGGATGAAGGCATCTCTGCCTCATACCACCTGGCACCGGGGCTAAGGCGCGCGCGGGGCCATGATGCGCTGACCATAACCGGCGGCTCCATCGGCTTTGGCCTGCCGAACGCGGTGGGGGCAGCGGTGGCCTGCCCAGACCGCAAGGTCGTTGTCCTCGAAGGCGATGGGTCGGGGATGTACACGCTGCAATCCCTCTGGACGATGGCGCGGGAAGGGCTGGATGTGACGGTTGTGATCTTCGCCAACCGTGGCTACCAGATCCTGCGGGATGAACTTGCAGCGGTTGGCGTGACCGAGGTTGGTCGCAACGTGGTGCGGATGTTCGACGTGGTGGAGCCGACGCTGGACTGGGTGGCCTTGGCACGGGGGCATGGGGTGGATGGCGTGCGGGTGGCCGACATGACCAGCTTCAACACGGCCTTCGCAGCGGCCATGGGGCAGCAAGGCCCCACCCTCATCGAGGTGGTCTGCTGACGCTGCCATACCTTAACTGTCCATGAACGCGGCCTTGCAAGCCCTTGAAAAGGCTTGCGGTGAAAAACTGTCCACGCTGGTCATGCGTCAGCCCGCGACCGGGTTCAGGGCCTTGTTGTAGGGGTGCCAATCCTTGATGTCGGGATAGTGCTGCTTCCGCCAGGCCTTCACCCGCGGGTTCATGATCCGCTTCCACAGGGGCGGGTTCATCGCGATGAAACCATCAGGGGGTAGCCCAGCGGCAGCTGCGGCGCCTCATCCTTGGAATAGGTCTGGAGGAGAGGAAACCGCCGGTCCGGCTTGTAGTGATGATCCGAATGCCGCTGCAGGTTGATGAGCAACCAGTTTGAAGCCGTATGCCCCGCGTTCCAGCTGTGGTGGGGCCGGACATGCTCATACTTCCCATTCCCAAGGTGGCGGCGGGTCAGGCCGTAGTGTTCCACATAGTTCACCGCCTCCAGCTGCCAGATCGCCACGACGGCCTGATAGAGGAACAACCCAAGACCCAATCCCCCACCCAAGGCAAAGGCCAGCACCAACATCCCCATCTGCAAGGCAGCATAGCGCCAGAAAGGGTTAGTCCGGTGCCACCACGGCAGACCCCGCCGGGCCAAGAGCGCCACCTCGGCCTTGAACGACGATTGCGGGCAGGACCACAGCACCCGGGGGAAAAAGCGGTGGAAGCCCTCGTTGTAGCGGGCCGTCACCGGGTCTCGGGGGGTGCCGACATGCAGGTGATGGACCCGCAGGTGTTCCGATCGGAAGTGGGAATAGAGGACCGAAGCCAGAAGAAGGTCCCCCAGCCACCGTTCCAGCCGCGATTTCTGGTGCATCAATTCATGACTGTAGTTGATGCCGACAGTGCCGGTCAGAATCCCGATCCCAAAGAACAGAACCGCGAGTTCATGCGCGGCAAGGTGGTCGGCGCGGGTGGCGTACCAGATCATGCCGAACAGGATCAGCATCTGGATCGGGAGCCAGACCAGCGTCAGCAGGCGGTACCAGAACAAGCTTTCCTCAGACTGGGGGTCGGCATTCGCCTCATTCACCCCGGTCACCGCATCCAGAAGCGAGTAAAAGAGGATCGAGCACGCCGGGACGAGGGCCGTATACCACCCCCCTTGCGTAGCGCCGATCACCGCCAGCGGCACCATGCCAAGCGCGAACCAGAACGGTAGGGCGTTCAGGAAGCCAAGTTTCTGGGTGGGCGAGTTGGGCATGGTCGGTCCGGGCTGCTACGGGCGAAGTATCCCTTGAAACGCGGCCCCGCTCAACCGCCCAAGCTGTCGCGGGCCAGATCGAAGGCCTTTCGCATGACGGTGGGCAGGTCCGAGGGGCGAAAGTCCGCGCGCCCGACCCATTCGCCGCGTTCGGGCGAGGTGAAAAGTTCGGCGGTCATCACCTGCAAGATCAGGTGGAAATGGGTGAAGGTATGGCGCACTTCGCCGAGGCGCTGCCAGTCGGCCTGCGCGGGCATCGGCCCGCCTGCGCCGTCCCAGCCGTCGCCGGGAAAGCCAAGCATCCCGCCCAAAAGGCCCTTGTCCGGCCTGCGCTCCAACAGCAGCGCGTCGGGTCGGTGGCCAAGCCAAAGGGTGCCTTGGCGGGTGGGTTTGTCGGCCTTGGGGGTTTTGCGCGGCAGGTTGGATTGCACGCCCAATGCCCGGGCCTTGCAGGCATGGGACCAAGGGCAGATGCCGCAGGCGGGGTTTCGGGGGGTGCAGATCGTGGCGCCAAGGTCCATCACTCCTTGCGCATAATCCCCCGGACGTTGTGCCGGTGTCAGGCTTTCGGCCATCGCGGTGAGGTCCGGCTTCGCGGCGGGCAGCGGAGTTTCCACGCAGAACATGCGGGCCATCACGCGTTCGACGTTGCCGTCGACCACTGTCGCAGCCTCATCATGCGCGATGGCTGCGATGGCGGAGGCTGTGTAGGGGCCGATGCCGGGCAGAGTCAGCAGCCCCGAACGCGTGTCGGGAAACCGCCCACCATGATCGGCCACCACGGCGCGCGCGCATTTCAGCAGGTTGCGCGCCCGGGCGTAGTAGCCAAGCCCCGCCCATTCGCCCATCACGTCAGCATCCTCTGCCTGCGCAAGTGCGGTCACCGTGGGCCAACGCGCGGTGAAGCGGTGGAAGTAGTCTTTCACCGCCGCGACGGTGGTTTGCTGCAGCATCACCTCGGACAGCCAGATGCGATAGGGGTCTGGGCGCAGCCCTTCCGCCCGATCTGCCGGCGAAACGCGCCAGGGCATTACGCGGGCGTGGCGGTCGTACCACTGCAAAAGCTGGTCGCTGAGGGCTTGATCCATCTGCGCGAAGATAGCGGCTGGCGCCGCCAGTGCCAGAGGTCAGATCGCACGGGCGTCACGCAATCTTTATGCCTTTGAAATGCGTTGGCACTGGTGACCCGGCCTGCCTGCTGTAGACTAAGCGTTATGGCAGCCAAGGCCCTCACCCCTCCTTCCCCCGATCACCGCCGCCGCGATGACCTTCAGTTCGGTGTCGGTGATTCTCAACGCTCTGCGCTTGCGACAGGTGGAGTTGTGATCCCGCAAAAGAAAAGACAGAAGACAGAAGAGTAACCACGGATTACACGGATAACACCGATAAGACAGAAGAGCGCTAAATCGCAAGCGGCGTGGCCTACCAGAGTA
>JAAUPC010000362.1 GCA_012036325.1 Paracoccaceae bacterium | reverse complement strand
ACCGATCACAGCTTTGACGTGCTGGTGGTGGGGGCCGGCGGGGCAGGGCTTCGTGCCGCATTGGGCGCATCGCAAGCCGGATTGAAAACCGCCTGCATCACCAAGGTTTTTCCAACACGTTCGCACACCGTGGCCGCACAAGGCGGCATTGCCGCGTCACTTGCCAACATGGGTGCCGATGACTGGCGCTGGCACATGTATGACACGGTGAAGGGTGCTGACTGGCTGGGCGACCAGGATGCCATTGAGTATCTGGTGCGCCATGCAGCGACGGCCGTCTATGAGCTGGAGCATTTCGGCATGCCGTTCTCGCGCACCGAAGACGGCAAAATCTACCAGCGGCCCTTCGGCGGCATGATGCAGAATTTCGGCGAGGGCCGCCCGCCCAGCGCACCTGTGCCGCCGCCGACCGCACCGGCCACGCGATCCTGCACACGCTCTACGGCCAATCGCTCAAGAATGACGCGGAATTCTTCATCGAGTATTTCGCCACCGACCTGTTGATGAACGATGACGGCCAATGCGTCGGCGTCGTGGCGTGGAAACTCGACGATGGCACGCTGCACGTCTTCCACGCCAAGATGACCGTGCTGGCGACCGGCGGCTACGGCCGCGCCTATTTCAGCGCGACCTCGGCGCATACCTGCACCGGCGATGGCGGCGGCATGGTGGCACGCGCGGGCCTGCCGCTGCAGGACATGGAATTCGTGCAGTTCCACCCGACCGGCATCTATGGCTCGGGCTGTCTGATCACCGAAGGCGCGCGGGGCGAGGGGGGGTATCTCACCAACTCCGCCGGGGAGCGGTTCATGGAACGCTATGCGCCGCATTACAAGGACCTGGCCCCCCGCGACTATGTGTCCCGCTGTATGACGCTGGAAATCCGTGAAGGGCGCGGCGTGGGGGCGAATGGCGACCATATCCACTTGAACCTGTCGCACCTGCCCAAGGAAACGCTGGAGCTGCGCCTGCCGGGGATCACCGAAAGCGCGCGCATTTTCGCTGGCGTGGACCTGCTCAAGGAACCGATCCCGGTTCTGCCGACCGTACATTACAACATGGGCGGTATTCCCACGAACTATTGGGGCGAGGTGCTGAACCCGACGGCTGAGAACCCCGACGCTATCTTCCCTGGCCTGATGGCTGTGGGCGAGGCGGGTTGTGCATCGGTGCATGGTGCGAACCGGCTGGGGTCGAACAGCCTGATCGACCTGGTGGTCTTTGGCCGTGCCGCCGCGATCCGCGCGGGTGAGGTTGTGGACCGTAAGGCATCACTCGCCCCGGTGAACACGGCTGAGGTTGACCGCGCCCTGTCGCGCTTTGATGCGATGCGCCACGCCAAGGGCGCGGTGCCGACGGCGGAACTGCGGCTGGAAATGCAGCGCACCATGCAGGCCGATGCCGCGGTCTTCCGGGCCGAGGAAACCCTCGCCGCCGGTGAGAAGAAGATGACCGCCATCGCCGCCAAGATGGATGACCTCCACGTCACCGACCGGTCGCTGATCTGGAACAGCGACCTGATGGAAACGCTGGAGCTTGGCAACCTGATGCCGAACGCTTTGGCCACGATCTACGGCGCGCATGCCCGGACTGAAAGCCGCGGCGCCCATGCGCATGAAGATCACCCAACGCGGGATGACGCCAACTGGCGCAAGCATTCCCTGGCCTGGGTTGACGGGGCAAAGGTGCGGCTGGACTATCGCCCGGTGCACAAGGACCCCCTGACGACTGAGGCCGAGGGCGGGATCGCGTTGAAGAAGATCGCCCCGGCAGAACGCAAGTTCTGATGCAGCGGTAACAGGAGGGTCAGGGCGTGTTCTGGGCAAAAGCGGCAAAGGTGGGGGCACCGCGACGGGTGATCTTCCATTTTGGTCCGCAAAAGACCGCCACAAGCACGTTCCACGGCCTCTTGAAGACCAATGCCAGCCGGTTTGGCCAGGGTATTGCCATCTCGGCGCGGGATGATCTGACGCTGCCCTTGCGCAACCTTGGGGCGGAATTGCTTGCGGGCAAGGGCGCTGGGGCCCGCAAGCGGCTGCCGGGGGTGGTGCAGACCATGCACCGGACCATGGCCGCCATGCCGGGTGAGACGATCATCGTTTCGGATGAGAACCTGTTTGGGATCTTCAGCCGCACGGTCTTTTCCGCCCGGTTCGAGGATGGCCCCGCGTTGATCCTGTCAGAGATCGAAACCCAACTAGCCGGATGGGACCTGCACTATATCTGCTACACGCGTGAGCCGCTGAAATGGCGCGAAAGTTGCCACAACCAGACCGTCAAGCCGGCCGGCGGGACCGAGGACTATGCCACCCGGATTGCCATGCATCCAGACCTTGGCGTGCCGCAGCGGATGGTGGACAGCTTCAGATCGGTGCTGGGCGACCGCCTGACCGTTCTGCCGATGGAGGACGAGGCCGCGCGCCATGGCTATGTCGGGCGGCGGGTCCTGGAACTGGCGGGGATCGACGCAGGCGTGATCGACGCCTTGCCGGTGCCAAGACGAACAAACGACTCGATTTCCCCGGCCTCGCTGGAGTTTATCCGGCGGATCAACGGCCTGGGTCTGAACCGGCCCGAGCGGATGCAGGTGGCGAAGCTGGTGGAAAAGTCACAAGCCCTGTTCCGGACAGAGGGGGTCTGAGATTTTGCTGACCCATCGCCCGACCCTGACGAAGATCGCCCCTGCGGAAAGGAAGATCTGATGCGTGTCATGCTTCTTTGTGCGGCGGTTCTTCTTGTCACCGCTTGCGACCCGGGTGAGCTTGCCGACAAGGCGGTGCGGCGGACGGCGGCGTCGGTTGTCTTCCCGGTGGTCAACCTTGACATGCCCGCAGGCCCGGCCCAGGCGGCGACCGACTGCATCCTGTCCACGGCAAGCGCGGAGGAGGCGCGGCTTTTGGCCCGCGACGTAGGCGTTGAGGCCGGAACCTCGACCAAGGCCACGATCCGCGACATTGCGCTGCGCCCGGCCGCGCAGGCCTGCTTTACCGCCGCCGGCGTGCCGCCTTTGCGGGCTACACCGTGAAATCCAGACCCGAACCGGAACGCACCTCCATGAGCCTTCGCCCCCTTCTGTTGACTGCTGCCGCTGCCAGCCTTCTGGCCTTGGCGGGCTGTGTGGGTGGCGGATCAAGCCAAAGCGCGGTGCTTGACGCCTACTCCACCGCTTGCATCTTCGAGACGAATGCCAGGGGGTCCTATGTCTATGGCAGCGGCGACACCGAGGTGAAGCCCGGGGCCAACAGCACGGCGACCGAGGCGGCCGCGATCAACGCCTGTATCCGACGCAAGGCATTTGATGCGGGCACACCGCTGGTCGCCGCCCCGGTGGGCCAGACCACCGAGGTTGAGGTCGTGGACAGCTCAATCAGGCAAACCTTCACCTACGGCCAACCGCCCGCCGCGCCTGCGGACGACGGCGCGATCGACGTGGACCGTTGCCGGTCGCGCAATGTGATGTCGGGCGGATCGGGATATTTCCAATGCACCCGATGACCCGCCCGGGCCCCCACTGCCGCCTGCCTGCTGCGACGATGCTGCTGGTGGCCGGCCTTCTGGTGGCTTGCGGACCGATCACCCTGGCCGAGGCTGAGCGGCAGTGGTGGCAGAACTCGAGTATGTTCGAGCGGGAGGCGCTCGATGCTTTGGCCAGTCCAGATGGAACCGGCAAA
>JAAUPC010000361.1 GCA_012036325.1 Paracoccaceae bacterium | reverse complement strand
TTCGGGGACGCAGGTCGTCGTGGGCTGCACCGACGGCCGGCGAGATCGGGCCCACCGGCTACACCACCGGCGGCATCAGCGGCGCCAGCATAGCCGCCGAGGAGCTGAGCCTGATCTGCCGCCGCATGGATGGCGTTCACCAGGCGAAGCTTTCCGCCGGAATAGGCCGCGACGCGCTGGATCGCGGCGGGCCCGAAATGAATTCCAAATATGCGCAACTAGTGGTTTTTCCCCTGACGGGGGCGCGCGCCGGTGCATAGCGGCACCCGCGGCGCGAACCTGATTCACTGTCCACGCCCCAGACCGAAATCGACGCTGAAATCACCAAGCCAGACTCACGGCACCCGGATCCGCCCTTCGGCAATCGGCACCGCTTCGCCTGCGATCCGCACTTCGCTTAGCGACTTGCCCGTGACGACGGCGGTCAGCCCGATGACGCTGGGCCGCCCCATCTCGACCCCCTGATGCAGGGTCAGCCGGGTTTCACCTTCCGCCAGCGCGCCGGAAGCCAAGAGTTGTGCAGCAAGAATCGCGCTGGCTGATCCCGTGGCCGGGTCCTCCGGAATGCCCGCCGTGGGCGAAAACATCCGCGCGCGATAGTCGCAATCGACCCCCGGCGTGTAGACATACATGCTGTCGACGCTTCCCGCCTGCATCTGCGCCGACCAGCCCGGCTGCATCGGGCGGGCGCGCGACAGCGTGTCAAGGTTGGCGACCGGGACATACCAGGAACCGTGGCCCGCCCTGCCAAAGCCCAGGCGGATGCGCGCCAAAGCCGATGTCTGCGCCGTCCAGCCCAAGCGCCGCCGCCAGGCGCGACAGGTCAAGCGCCGCCGCAAGGTCTGGCGCACCCGTCACCCCATGCGGCACAACCGGGGCCACGAACTCCGCCCTGGTCCGCCCGGCCCTGCGCCAGACCCGCACCGGGACCAGCCCGGCCTCTTCTTCCAGCACCAGATGCCGGTCAAAGTCGCCCTCTCCTCCCATCGCCTCGGCCAGATGGATGGCGCAGCCGATGGTCGGATGCCCGGCAAAGGGAATCTCGGCGGTGGGAAAGAAGATACGAACGCGGGCGGTATGGGCGGGGTTCACCGGGGCCTGCACGAAGATTGTCTCCGACAGGTTGAACTCCCGCGCGATCGTCTGCATCTGCGCTGGCGTCAGCCCGTCAGCGCCCAGCACAATCGCCAGCGGGTTGCCATGGAAGGCGCTGTCCGTGAAGACATCAGAGGTGTGAAAGCGCAGCATGGGCACGGGGAAAGGTCTTTCCAAACAGTTAACGCCCACAGCCAAGGATTTGATATCATGGGATTTTCGCTTTCTGTCCACCGTGGACAGATCAGACCAGCATGCCCCCGTCACTGTCATCCCCCGCCTCTTCCAAAAGCCGGTCAAGATCGGGAATGCTGATGTGGCGGTTGCCCTCAAGGCTGATGACCCCATCCTTCTTCAAGGCGCTGATCTGGCGGCTGACCGTCTCCAGCGTCAGGCCCAGATAGTCAGCCATCTCTTCCCGGGTCAGCGGCAGGTCAACCGTCAGCATCCCCTTCGGTTTGCGCGACCGCAAGGACGCCTCGCGCCGGGCAATGATGGTGATCATCGAGGCGATCTTCTCCCGCGCGGTCTTGCGGCCCAGAAGCAGCATCCACTCCCGCGCGGCGTCCAACTCGTCCAGCGTCATCTCTAGCAGGCGCTGGGCGATGTGGGGGGTGGTGGCCATCAGGTCTTCGAACGGCTTCTTGCGAAAGCAGCACATCACCATGTCCGTCGTCGCCGTCACATCATAGGCCGCCGTCGCCCGCCCCGGCCGCCCCACGAAATCCGACGGCAGCAAAAGGCCCACCATCTGCCGCCGCCCGTCCTCCAGCGTGTGGGTCAGCGTGGCGATGCCGGTCACGACCGAGCCCACAAACTCCATCCGGTCACCGGACCAGATCACCGTCTGACCCGCCTGGAAGCTGCGGTAATACTTGATCTGCTCCAGATGCGACAACTCATCGCTTTCGCAGCGTGCGCAGACGGCACGGTGACGGATCGGACAGTCAGAACATTGGACGTGGACGGTGTGGTCTTGCATTGGCCGGTCCTGTCATTTGATCTGCGTCAAGGCGCGTCAGTTTCAGTTTACACATGCTAGCCAAATGACACATGACCCGCAACTCGCCCGGCTTGGACTTTTTGACGCGCGCGTCCCGCGCTACACGTCCTACCCGACCGCGCCGCATTTCAGCACAACCGTCGGTCCCGCAGATTTTGCGGGCTGGATCGGCGCAATCCCCGAAAAAACCGAGATTTCGCTTTACCTGCATGTCCCCTTCTGCCGCAGGCTGTGCTGGTTCTGCGCCTGCCGCACGCAAGGCACCACGTCAGACGCGCCGGTCATCGCCTATGTTGATACGCTGCTGGCCGAACTGGCGCTCCTGAAACTCCCACCTGCCGCGCGGCGTCACCCTTGGCCGCCTGCATTGGGGCGGTGGCACGCCCACGCTTCTGTCGCCCAGCCAGATGCGGCGGCTGGCCGATGCCATCTTTGCCGTCGCCCCCCTGGCCCCGGACGGCGAGTTTTCGGTCGAGATCGACCCGAACGAGATTGACGATCCCCGCCTTGACACCCTCGCCGCCGCCGGGATGAACCGCGCCTCGATCGGGGTGCAGGACTTTGATCCGCTGATCCAGACCGCCATCGGGCGTGAGCAAGGCTACGCCCTGACCCGCGACGTCGCCGAACGTCTCCGCGCGCGCGGCGTGGCCAGCCTGAACGCCGATATCCTCTATGGCCTGCCGCACCAGACCGGCCCGCGCATCGCGGATTCGGTGCAGAAACTCCTCACCCTCTCCCCCGACCGGGTGGCGCTTTACGGCTATGCCCATGTGCCTTGGATGAGCCGGCGGCAGCAGATGATCCCCTCGGACGCGATGCCCACCCCGGAAGAGCGTCTGGGTCTGTTCGAGACCGCGCGGCAGCTTTTCCTCTGGGATGGCTATCAGGAAATCGGGATCGACCACTTTGCCAAGCCGATGGATGGCATGGCACGGGCGCAGCGGGCGGGCAGGCTGAAACGCAATTTTCAGGGCTATACCGACGATCCGGCCCCGGTGCTGATCGGGCTTGGGGCCTCGTCGATCAGCCGCTTTCCGCAGGGTTTGCGCAAAGCAGTCTCGGGCACGGCGGATCATGCCAAGGCGGTCCGCGCGGGGTCCTTCGCCACGCATCGCGGCCACCGCTTCAGCGGTGAAGACACCCTGCGCGCCCGCATCATCGAAGCGCTGATGTGTGATTTCACCGTGTCGCGGGCAGAGCTTCTGGCCAGTTTCGACGCGTCCCCCGCCCAGATCGAGGCGCTGTTTCAGGCTGCAATGGCCGAATTTGGCAGCATGCTGACCCTGACCCCTCAGGGCCTGTCGATCCCCGACCGTGCCCGCCCCCTGACCCGGATGATCGCCCGCGCGTTCGATGCCTATGACACGGCGCAGGCAAGGCACTCCTCAGCGGTCTAGGGCGCGCCGGAATTTTCAAAAATTCCGGACCGGAGCCTTCAAAGGCTCCGTTGCGATTTCTTTGAAGAAATCGCTACCCCCGCTCTAGCCGTGTCAGCAGATCAACCTGCCGTGGCAGGCAAACCGACCGCAGGTCAAAGCGGCCGGGCCGATGGTGCGCGCGGCATCGCGCAGGGGCTGATG
>JAAUPC010000360.1 GCA_012036325.1 Paracoccaceae bacterium | reverse complement strand
CGCGCGCGCGGCCGCAGGGCCAACGGTCTCGGACAAGGTCTTTCTGCACTGCCGCGGAACCGCATGGCTTGCCCAGACGTTGCCCGACGCATCCCAAAGGAGATCCCGCCATGCTCGACCAGCCGAAGCCCCCTGTTGCGTTCGATCTCTCCGCCGCGCGCAGCGACACGCTTGGCGCAGTGCCGGACGGGAACGGCACCAACTTCGCGCTCTTCTCTGACCATGCGACCCGGGTAGAGCTTTGCCTTTATGACCCCTCGGGCAAGGTGGAAACGCAGCGCCTTGACCTGCCCCAGATGGAGGGCGGCATCTGGTATGGCTACCTGCCCGGCATCGGCCCCGGACAGGCCTACGGCTACCGCGTGCATGGCCCCTTCGACCCCGAGGCAGGGCACCGCTTCAACCCGGCCAAACTCGTCCTTGATCCCTATGCGCTGGAACTGACCGGCGATCTGGTCTGGGATGATGCACTCTTTGGTTATCCGGTGGGTGGGTCGGATCTTGACCTTGATGACCGCGATTCCGCGCCCTTCATGCCGAAATGCGTGGTGACGGACCCGACCTTTGACTGGGACGCCGAAAAGACCCTGTCGCACCCTTGGGAAGACACGGTGATCTATGAGGCCCATGTCAAAGGCCTGACCAAGCTGCACCCGGACGTGCCAGAGGCGGATCGTGGCACCTTTGCCGGGCTGGCCAGCGACGCGGTGATTGCGCATCTCCACCACATCGGCGCGACCGCGATCGAGCTTTTGCCAGTCCATGGCTTTGTCCACGACCGCCATCTGGTCGAGAAAGGCCTGTCGAATTACTGGGGCTACAACACGATCTCGTTCTTCGCCCCGAACCGCCCCTATCTGAAATCCGGCTCGATCCGTGAGGTGAAACAGGCGATCCGCCGCTTCCACGCCGCCGGGATCGAGGTGATCCTTGACGTGGTCTACAACCATACGGCCGAGGGGAATGAGCTGGGGCCGACCCTGTCCTTCCGTGGCATCGACAATGCCAGCTACTACCTGTCGTCGCCCGACAACCCCCGACACGGCTTTGACACGACCGGCACCGGCAACACGCTGAACGTGGCGCATCCGATGGTCTTGCGCATGGTGCTGGACAGCCTGCGCTACTGGGTCGAAGCGATGCATGTCGACGGCTTCCGCTTTGACCTTGCCTCAACCCTTGGCCGCGAACCCTCGGGCTTTGAACGGGAAGGCGCGTTCTTCAACGCCATCCGGCAAGACCCGGTTCTGTCCAAGGTCAAGCTGATCGCCGAGCCGTGGGATATCGGCGAAGGTGGCTATCAGGTCGGCGGCTTTCCCTGGCCGTTTCGGGAATGGAACGACAAGGCCCGTGACGACATGCGCGCCTTCTGGCGCCGCGACCCTGGCCTTGCACCGCGCCTGTCGCAGCGCCTTCTGGGATCGCCGACGCAGTTCAACCATTCCAATCGACCGGCCACCTCATCGGTCAACTTCCTGGCGGCGCATGACGGGTTCACGCTGGCCGACACCGTGTCCTATGACGGCAAGCACAATGACGCGAACGGGGAAAACGGCGCAGACGGGCATTCCAACAACCTGTCGCACAACCTTGGCGCGGAAGGCCCGACCGAAGATGACGGCATTGTTGAGGCCCGCCGCCGCCGGGTGCGCGGCATGCTGGCAACCCTCGCCCTGTCGCAAGGTGTGCCGATGATCCTGGCGGGCGATGAATTCGGCCAAAGCCAGGGCGGCAACAACAACGCCTATTGCCAGGACAATGACACGACCTGGCTCGCCTGGGAAAAGGCCGACGCCGACCTGATCGCCGCCGTCAGCGCCCTCATCGGGTTCCGCAAGGAAATCGGGCTGGCGCAGGCCACCTTCGCGCAAGGCGATGATGCGGGCGCCGAAGGGATGACCGCCCGCTGGCACCACCCCCGTGGCGGGGCCATGACGGCCGAGGACTGGCAGGCTGAGGGCCTGACCTGCCTCATGCTGGAGCTGCTCCGCCCGGACCGGCCCAGCCTGCTTTTGTGCCTAAACGCGGGCGACCAGCTGACTGCCACCTTGCCGGACGGCAGCTGGACCAAGCGGATTGATACCAGCCTCACTCCGGTGACGGTGGCCGAGCCTGCAGAGGGCACCATCACCCTTGACTGGCAGACGGTCACCGTCCTGGAAAGCGCGCGGCACCCCGAATGACGGCGGCGTTCGGGTCAGAACCGATGCGTTCAATCGACCGGGGCCGCCATGCCGTCTAAGACCGTGGCCGCTTTCCGCAATGTCGCAATTGTCGGCACGGGCCCGACCGGCCTTTACACTCTGCACCACCTCTTGCAGCGCGGGCAAAAGCTGACCGTCACCCTGTTCGAGGCCGCCCCTCTGGCCGGTGTCGGCTCGCCCTACAGCCCCGAGACGACGCAAGCCTCGATGCTGGCCAACATCGCCAGCATCGAAATTCGCCCTTTGGGCGAAGCCTATCTGGACTGGCTGAAGCGCCAGCCGGACGCCATGCTGCAGGTCTAAGGCGTCAACGCCACCACGCTGCATGAACGCCAGTTCCTACCCCGGCTCCTTCTGGGCGGCTGGTTTCGCGATGCCCTCGAACGGATGATTGGGCAAGCGAATGCGCAAGGCCACAGGATTGCCCTGCGCGAAGCCGCGCGGGTCCTGGACGTGGAACCGGTTGGGGGCGAATATCGGGTCACCTTTGCAACGGCCACGGGGACGGAAAGCCTGCTCTTTTCCCATGTGGTTCTGGCCACCGGGCATGACTGGCCCGACGACCCGGATCACGACGACCTGCTTTTCGTCTCGCCTTGGTCGGGGCTGATCGAGGCGAAGGTTCCCGCCCAGCCAGTGGGCATCCTGGGCACCACGCTCAGCGGCATCGACGCGGCGATGGCCGTGGCCTGCCAGCATGGTCATTTCACCGAAGGCGAGGCGACAACCTACCACCCCAACCCCGGGTCAGAGGGGCTGAAGATCACGCTCATGTCCCGCAATGGCCTGATCCCCGAGGCGGATTTCTGGTGCCCCTTGCCCTATCGTCCCTTGCAGCATGTCACCGAGACTGCCCTTGCCGAGGCCAAGGCAGGCGGCACGAGGGGCTTGCTGGACCGGCTTTGGCACCTCTTCAAGAGTGAGCTTTCCAAGGCCGATCCCGCCTATGCCCGCTCCATCGGGCTGGCCGACCTTACGCCCGAAACCTTTGCCACGGCCTATTTCGCCCCCCGCCTGGCGACTGATCCCTTCATCTGGGCCGCAAAGAACCTGGCTGAGGTTCAGCGCAACACCGCCCAAAGGCGCACCGTCGAATGGCGCTATGCGATCTTGAGGATGCATGAGCCGATGGAAACTCTGGTCGCCAGTTTCAACGACGGGGACCGCAGCCGGTTCGAAGCGCTGCAGCGCGTCTTTGTCGACAATTACGCCGCCGTCCCGCCGCAGTCCATTCGCCGCCTGCTTGCCCTGCACCGTGCAGACATTCTGACGGTCCTCAGCCTTGGGGACGACTACCGCCTGACGCATGCTGACGGCAAAACCGTCGTCCAGGCTGAGACTGGGCAACAGCAGACCTTCGCCGCCTTCGTCGATGCCCGCGGACAGCGCCCGCTTGGCCTGTCTGACCTGCCCTTTCCCAACTTGCGCTCCGCCTTGGGCGACGGGGACGGCCCCGTCCCGCTGACCCTCCCAGCTTTGCCCTTCCAGAA
>JAAUPC010000359.1 GCA_012036325.1 Paracoccaceae bacterium | reverse complement strand
GTTCCTCATGTTGTATCTGTTTGTCGGATATTTTTTGCACCATGTCATGATTAACGCGTTCTAGATCGTTCTTAAAACTTGGCCACCATGGCCGTGGTGTGGTTATGGGGCGGTTTTCCACTGCTGCGAGTCTTTGCCGTGTTTCAGGGCATGATCTTCAGAGGTTTTGGCCATCGCTGCGTTGATGGCATGGTACGTGTGATCCAAGCTCCACGTTATTTCCTTACCAAATTCATTCTTAGCCACCGCTTCCGTGACTAGCCTTGTCAGCCGCTTATTCCCGTCAAAGAAAGCGTGGCTCTCAAGAAGCTCCACATGATGCGAGACTATGGCGTCCCAGCGCTCTTTTGGCGAGGCATCTGATGCGAGGACGGCGTTGAGCTTCGTTTGCGCCTGATGCACTTTATCAGGCACTTGTTCCCAGCTGCATGGGCGCCATTCATGATGGCCCCACCCGATGTTATTGGCCCTCTCCGAGTGCTCAATTAACTCTGGTGATCTAAACTGCCCGGCCCAAGGGTGGACCTCTCCCATGTAGAGGTAGTTTAGCGCGCGTAGCTGGCTGGCAGTAAGTTTGGAACTGTCGAATAATCCTGATTCGAGCGCAGCGGCTGCCCGCTGTTCGCCCTGCTCCACCAAGGCACAGTGAAACAGTCCCGCGCGCCTTCGGCCACGGGCCCGGCCACCATGGCCGGGACCGGGGTGTACTCAGTCATTCTGCTCGCGCGGGTGAAACTCTCGGTCACCCGGCGGTCCTCGATCCCGCGCACCCCGGCATTGCCGAACAGCCGCCAGGTCAGCGGGATCGCCGTCGCCTCGGGCAGGGCGGCCAGCAGCGCTGGGATCGTGCGGTCACCGACATGGACATTCACGAACTCATCCACGTCGATCGGCAACAGCCAATCCGCCCCCCGCACCAGGGGATGCGCGTCCGCCTGCTTCAGCGCCGCCCATTGCGGGCCTTGCGGGTAGGGCCCCGGGTTCGGGACATGCGTCAGCCAGCCCATGGCCTGCAGCCGGTCCAGCATCGCATCCGTCCCGTCGCTGCAGTCGTTGGAGAAGACCAGAAAATCCGTCACCCCACAGGCCCGGTGATGCGCGAGCCACTCCAAGAGAAACGCGCCTTCGTTCTTCACCGTCAGGACGGCCGTGATCTTCATGCCAGTTTGTCCCTTCGCCCCTCAAGGCTTTCTTTCTGGCCCAAATATCCCCGCCGGAGGCTCCGACACCTGCCACGGGTCACCCCGACCCCACTGCACGCCCTATCAGAAAAACGCCTGCAACCCGGTGATCGCACGGCCCAGGATCAGCGCATGCACGTCATGCGTGCCTTCGTAGGTGTTCACCGTCTCAAGGTTCACCATGTGGCGCATCACCTGAAAATCCTCGGAGATCCCGTTGCCGCCATGCATGTCCCGCGCCATCCGCGCCGCGTCGAGGGCCTTGCCGCAGTTGTTGCGCTTGACGATCGAAATCATCTCTGGCGCCGCATTAGCCTCATCCAGCAGGCGCCCCACACGCAAGGACCCCTGCAGCCCCAGCGAAATCTCGGTCATCATGTTGGCGAGTTTCAGCTGGAACAGCTGCGTCTGCGCCAGGGGTTTGCCAAACTGCTTCCGATCCAAGCCATACTGCCGCGCGGCGTGCAGACAAAACTCCGCCGCCCCCATCACGCCCCAGCTGATCCCATAGCGCGCGCGGTTCAGGCAGCCGAACGGCCCCTTCAGCCCCTCGACAAAGGGCAAAAGCGCGTCATCGCCCACGTCCACGTCCTTCATCACGATCTCGCCGGTGATGCTGGCACGAAGGCTCAGCTTGCCCCCAACCTTGGGTGCCGACAGCCCGGCCATCCCCTTTTCCAGCACGAAACCCTTGATCTTGCCGCCATGCGCCTCGGACTTGGCCCAGACCACGAAGACATCCGCGATGGGAGCGTTCGAGATCCACATCTTCGCGCCGTTCAGCACATAGCCGTTCGCGGTTTTCCGGGCGGTGGTCTTCATCCCCGCCGGGTCTGACCCCGCGTCGGGCTCGGTCAGCCCGAAACAGCCGATCCATTCCCCGCTTGCCAGTCTCGGCAGGTATTTCTGCCGCTGCGCCTCGGTCCCGTAGGCATAGATCGGATACATGACCAAGGATGACTGCACGCTCATCATGCTGCGATAGCCGCTGTCGACCCGCTCCACCTCGCGCGCGACCAGCCCATAGGCCACATAAGACGCGCCAAGCCCGCCATATGCCTCGGGGATCGTCAGGCCCAGCAGCCCCATCTCGCCCATCTCGCGAAAGATGCTGGGGTCGGTCGCCTCCTCTCGATAGGCGGCCACCACGCGCGGTTGCAGCTTTTCGGTCGCATAGGCCCGCGCGCCGTCGCGCAGCATGCGTTCCTCTTCGGTCAGCTGGTCATTCAGCCGGAACGGGTCTTCCCAGTCAAAGCGTCCCAGATCCGGCGCGTCCTTGGCTTTCAGCTTCGGTTGGGTGGCGTTTGTATCAAGCATGGGACCCTCCATCATTGCCACCATCCTTGCACGAAACACGCCCCCGCGCTATCGAAAGCCCTGCGTGACTTCATGAGGGAAACTCATAATGCTGCCCCGCCGCCACCTGCCACCAATCCCCGCCCTGATGGCGCTTGAGGCGGTGGACCGTCTTGGCACCGCCTCAGCCGCAGCCGAAGAACTCAGCCTCACCCAAGGCGCCATCAGCCGAGCGCTGCAAGCGTTGGAGGCGCAGCTTGGCGTCCCCCTTCTGACCCGCGAACGCCAGCGCCTCGCGCTGACCCCCGCCGCCCGTGACTATGTGGCCGAGGTGCGGCGTGCGCTTCATACCCTCGCCTCTGCCTCGCTCACCTTGCGCGCCAACCCGACCGGGGGCAGCCTGAACCTTGCAATCCTGCCCGCCTTCGGGATGCACTGGCTTGCCCCCGCCTGCCGCGTTTCACCGAGGCGCATCCTGAGGTGACGCTGAACCTTGCCACGCGCCTGCGCCCGTTTGACTTTGCCTTGTCCGGCTTTGACGCGGCCATCCACTACGGCCGGCAGGACTGGCCCGGAACCGCTAGCCTGAAACTCATGGACGAAGCGCTGATCGCCGTCGCCGCCCCGTCAGTGGTCCCCCAGCCGCTGGGACGGGCCGAGGATATCTTGCGCTACCCCCTCCTGCAGATGGAAAGCCGCACCGGCGACTGGGGCCGCTGGCTCGCGCATCACGGGGCAGGGGGCCAGCGCCCGGCGGGGATGCTGTTCGACCAGTTTGCCACCATGGCCCAAGGGGCGGTGCATGGGTTGGGGATTGCCCTCCTGCCCACCTTCCTGATCCCCCGCGAACTGGCTGAGGGGCGCCTGATCCCGGTCTTCGGCGGTCCGGTCCCGGCCCTTGGCAGCTATTCCCTCGTTTGGCCCAATGACCAGCCCGAACGCGGCCCCCTCACCTCATTCCGCCTCTGGCTGGCGGGCGAGGTTCAGTCGCAGACAAACCCATCCGGATAAAGCCGCGCCACCACCGCCCGACGCATGGTGATAGCAAGGCGGTCGTGGAAGATGTGCAACGCCCGCCCCGCATCAGTCTCATCCAGCCACCCGCGACCGAGCCGCCAGTGACGAAAGAAGATCCAGTCCAGCGCGTTCCCGCGCAGCATCGGCAGTCCCGCCCGCACCTGTTCAGCAGTCGCTGGCGGACCAATGCGCGCCTCCGGCCCC